>NZ_JARUWZ010000049.1:0-11718 GCF_030433775.1 Erwinia sp. PsM31 | reverse complement strand
TCCGCGTGGTTTTCAATACTGCTGAAGCCCAGCGTGCCCGTATCCAGCCGGTTTTGTCCGCCACTGCCGTCGAGCCGATAACCGCGCCGTTCAGCTGCGTGTGGTCGCCCACCGTCACGTCAAAGCCGCCCTTGCCCGCAAGGTCCGGGTAATGCCGAACTGCATGATTATCACCAGACAGGAACCGCAACCGGAGCTACCCACCGAGCCGGAAGTGGTGACCACGCTGCGTAAAGCCTGCAAAAAGCTCTCCGCACGCAAGCAGCGGCAGATTGAGGAGTTTATTCAGGTGCTCGCCACACTGCAGAAGCGGTCACGGAAGATCCCGGAAGGGTTGGTTAAGTGGGGACCACTTTAAGATAACGGGCTGGTTATAAAGTAAAAACCCCAGCCGGTTGACTGGGATTTGTCATCATTACTTAATCGGATAATTATAATGTTCGGGAACTTTATAATCTTCAGGGCAAGGTTTCTCATTAGGAATCTTGAAATAAATATCAATATCCTCAACCGCTTGATAAAAAGCTCCAGATACTCCCATCATGAAACTTCTGATGTGCAACAAAGCCGCTCGCATAGCCAACTCATCATTGCTATTTTTAGCCTTAATAAATAGTTCAACTGAGAGATTTATATTTTTAACATCCCTTTGAATGCTATCGACAAGTGAATAATCGTCGGCAAGATAAAGATTCTCATCTCGCAATTTATTACCTGCTTTTTTCTTTAAAAAAATCAGATACTCACGGCTAAACTCATCCAAGGAATCAATATTTATCATTTTGGAAACCTCCGCTTTTCTTTAATTGCAGATTCCGTTTTTTTCTGATCGTATGACCCATCAAGGTTAAGTACTGCTTTTACTTTTCCTCTGCTATTAAAAACTTCAATATGGTCTTTATGCAGTCCATCCAGATAATATTTATCTCCTCTGGAAATATGCTCACCAATAGCATTTTTAGCTTGATAAACACTTTACCCCTGGAATACCTGGATAGATTTCTGCGAAATTTCTTTTGCCAGGTTACAAAAACCAGACTGTTTAAAGAACTCACCCATATTCCCTACAGCTCCGGAGTTTGGCACATGTGGAACTTTTTTACCTGGTAATATAATCCCGGCCAGCATGCCGCCCGTGGCTTCCAGTGCAGCCTGATTTCCCTCAGATGCCTGTTTGATCGTGTCGGCTACTGCTAACCAGGTATCACTGCTCATCAGGGCTTTAACGCTGTCCGCCACTGCCTGATTTTTACCAGACAGGTCACTTAATGTCCTGTCGCAGTAGCCGTCACCTGTTGCACATGATGCCAGCGCCATAGCCGCATCTGCGGCATAATCCGCTGAGCCTAATGCTGCATCACCGGTATCAGCCAGGCCGTTAATAATTGCGTTCGCTATGGAAGAGGTTGTGCCTTCACCCAGCTTATTCCTGACCTGATCCTTCAGGAATTCAGCGACCTGTTTCACCGTCTCACGGGCTTTGTCACCGCTCAGCGAGTTATTCTCAACCGCATTCTTCCCGGCCTTCGCCCCGGTCACCGCGCTGCCCGAACTGTCCCCGGCAAGCCTGCCCGCCAGCCCCGCCGCCAGCTTCCCCGGCGCACTGATGTTCTGACGTTGCTCCTCGCTCAGGCCTGCACGGTCAACCCCCGGATAGAGCTGCTGTGCGATATACTCGCCCCTCGCCCCGCCTGATGCTCCCGCCAGCGCCGCACCCGGTACCGCGTGCACTATCAGGTTGGTCTCCACTTTAACCATCTTTTGCCTTCCAGGCCTTTCGTGGGTGCCATATCGTGAATGACTTTCACCCGATAAGGTACAGCCGCCCCTCTGGCTGACACTGGCCAATCTCTGCACTATTGCCTCTCAACCCGTTCTCTCTAAACGACTTGACACAAAGGGCTGACAGGCCTGTAACTAACCAAGCATCAATCGTCAGTTAAAAAACATCCTGTATCGATTGGCCAGCATTAGCATATTTTACTTGTAGTCTGTTGGTGAGGCTGATTTCTCTTTCGACATGAGAAACTGCCCCACACCAATAATAACCCCGCATCCGATTGATATTTCCAACCCTCTAATCAAGTCATTTCTATCAAAATCAAAATCATCAACTAAACAATAGGATACTAAAGATATAAGTAATCGACCACCTACAAGAAAAGTAAAAAGGCCAACCACCCATAAAACCACTAACAATAATAAAATTTTAATTTTATTATTTTGCATTACTACTTTTCTCCAGTTTTCTTTGAACTTTTTCAGCAAGATTTCGTGTGGAACTCCCGAGATATTCAGAACCTGCAGATTCAGCGACTACCCCTGTTATTTTAGGTATTGTAAACTGAGGGATTGTGTCCTGCACCTTCTCCACTCTTTTACCTATCGCTGCGCCCCCCAGTATCCCTAAACCTGCTCCAATCATCGGTGCTAAAGTATTTTTACCCTGCAGCCTGGCTCCCGCATACGCACCGGCAACGCTCGCTGCTTCAGTGAACCAGAATCCTTTACCCTGCGTTAAAGAACTGACACCGGTTGCAATCAGTGCATCCGTGGCGCTGAACGGCTCTCCACTACTTAGTTGGTTAAACACGTTAGCTGTGCCGCCTATCGCACCTGCGCCCATCACCGCCTCAGCTGTCGCAGTGGCTGGCAGTAACACCGGCGCCACAAACGTCGTCACCCCTGCCCCCCAGGCCGTTAACAATCCTGTTGCCGGATTCTGACCGGCAGGCAGGTTGCCTTTAGCCATATCTGCCGAAAGAACTGCTTTATCTTGCAATGTCATGCCCGGGAGTGCTTTCCCATTTTCATCGACCTGATTATCTGTATTTGTCATTAAGCTACCCTGTGCAAGGCCGTAATTATTCAGGCCTGAGGGTAGATTAAACAATTCATTATTCTCAACCGCATTCTTCCCGGCCTGTGCACCCGTTATCGCACCGCCCGTGCTGTCTCCGGCAAGCCCGCCCGCAAGGTCCGCAGCCAGCGTGCCCAGCGCGCTGATGGTCTGCCGCTGCTCCTCACTCAGGTCTTCACGCTTAACTCCCGGATACCTCTGCTGCGCGATGTACTCGCCCATCGCCGCGCCAGAAGCACCCGCAAGTGCAGGATTACCCGACGCGTATGAGATCACCGCGCCCACTACCGCGTGCGCAATCAGGTTCGCCTGAACGTTCACCACCTCTTTGCCGTCCGGGCCTTTCGTGGTCGTCAGCGTATGTATCTGCTCCGCCAGGCATTCAATAGCAAAGGCGAGATTTGTGCAGGAAACACTGATTTACGAGCGGGTGATAAAGGGCAGGCTGATAATCAGTCCACATGAGCCGCTGCAGGTATCTCAAGTAGAGCCTTAAGTGGTAAACATACAGAAACCAATCTGTAAGAAGTTATCTGACTGCATGCTGAAGATCTCAGAGTTTATCCAGGCAATTGCCATACCGCGGGAGCGTCACGCAAGGTCTAGGAATGAACTTTGGAATGGCGCATTTCGGAGTAAGCGGCTGTCAGAAATTCCCGGCTCAGCCCCCAAGAAAATCTTTAATTTCAAAAGGGTCTTAACAGATCGAAAAAGTAACTGATATGAGATTAATAAAATCCCGGCTCGATAGCCGGGGTTTTATTAGCGTTTCAGACTATGGTAGAAATCTAAAACACTTTTTAAATCAGTTTCCCATTCTGATATTTTCATACCTTCTTCATTATGCGTTGTTCGCGGCTCAATAAAATCATTTATAGTTTCAGGAGTAAAGCTGGGGCAGTCATCTAAAAACAAAATGATATTTTGAACGAAAACATTACTTTCCAAAAAATACAACACCCAAGTAAATATAAAGTTCGCATTGTTTGGCTCATACATTGAAACAGCTAAAGCTGCATGTTTTTTATTAGCCAGCCCCTCTTCAAGTGAACTTAGCCAGTTAACTTTGTAGTCATTAACACTCCAGTAAGATAGAGGTATATTCATCATTTCTGAAAATTCATCAATTATTATTGATGCTGGCAAGACGCACTCGCCATCGACATATACTGCTTCACTTTCAGGAAAAATACCAAACATATATCAGTCCTTAACTCGTTTTAGATCACTATCATAAGTCCCCATACGTTTTCCTTTACGGTCAAACATTTTCCAACCATTAGTAACATTATGGCTATCAACATCAGGCGTGATATACGTTTTACCGTCAAAGAATACTGGTTGCCCAGGAGAATTAAATGGCGCTTTAGGAGCGGTTATTTTTCGTTCAAAACCTAAATTACTGGCAGTTTCTTGAGCTTCTTTTCCTCTTAGGGCCAAATAAGCTAAATCATCTTTATTATACTCAGGAATCGGCGTGACCGTTGTATTGCCTCCCGTATCCGGCAGACCATCACTATTCCCGGTATTGCCTGGTCCCTGCTCACCAGACCGATCCGGCGTAACCAGTGACGTTCCTTTATTTTCATCATGAAAAGGATTAACCAGTTTTCCGCCGGTCAGATCATCATTCACCGGCGCAGTTTCCGTTTTGTTACTACTGCCATCCTGATGCTGCTGATTATGCGCCACTTTTGGATTGCGGGATTTTGCAGCATCATCACGCGCTTCAACGATTGCACGACCATCAGTGATCGGCGGAGTATCCGCCTCAGTTCCTGACCTTTTCAGAGTCTTATCCAGCTCGGATGCAATTTTGTTACTCGCATTCTGAACTACCTTGTCACCCGGACTCAATAATAATCCCGGAACGGGTACAGGCGTAGCCCTTGGTGGCTGGAGAAGATTATTATTTTCCAACGCATTCTTCACGGCCTGCGCGCCCGTCACCGCAGCACCCGCACTGTCCCCGGCAAGCCCGCCCGCCAGCGCCGAGGCCGCCGCCGTCGCCGCGCTGATGCCCTGCTGAAGGGCGCTGCCCGTTCCCCACGGCGCCATGGCATTAGTGTAAGCCTGCTTCGCTATATCGTCGTAGCCGGGCGCCGTTTTCACCCCGTTCTGCCGCGCTTTTTCTTCCAGCTGCGTCTTCGCTGCCGCCAGCAGTTTCGGGTCCAGAAAGTAAAATCCCAGCCGTAAGGGCTGCGATTTTTATCAAGGGCCTTGCCATTGTAGCTTAGACTTTAATTCATCAGGAACCAATTTGAATAATGATTCTATATATTTAACGTGTTGAATATAGTTAGGTGATATGTCTTCACTGCATTTCTCAAAATAGTATTTCGCTTGATTATTTAAGAACCATAAATCATGCTCAACGAAGTCTGAGATAAGCAGTGTATGCATTAGATTATGTACTAATTCAGCTTCAAAGTAGCACGATATGTCACGCCCTTTATCTTTTTTATCCAATGACTGAATATTTCTGATGTAAGGCAGAGAAAGAGATAACATTTTTACATATATCTCATTTTTTTTCATAAGGATATCATTCTCCATAAGATCATCATTTCCTTGTCGGCATAGATTTAGCTCCTGCTGGAGCATTCTTTGTCTGAGTCCATGAACCATTTTGAAGTAATTTATCTATGTAAGATTTATCTCCAGTCTTTTTATATATTTCCTGAGCAGCCACCATCCGATGGTTACCTTCAGATATATAATAATTTCCCTTACTATCTATATACCCAGCTATACGGCCTTCAGGAGCATTAAACCTATAATTTCCTGACGTCATGTCATTTTTTATCTGGTCTACTTGCTGCGGGTTTCTCAACCCTGTTTGCATGCTCTTTATGCCTGTCGATACTCCACCTTGAGCTATATTCGAAACAGTTGTCTTAGCAAGCTTAAAAAGATCATCGCCCAATTTACCCAATGAAGCTAATGCTGCCTGATTCTCAGGATCTGATGCAAACGCCGCATATTTTACCCACTCAGGGCTGTTTACATCTATCTTCGCCAGATCCTGACCGTTCCACTGTTGGACGTAGGCTTTGGCTTCCTCACTGGTCATCGCATCCACACCCGGCAGTTTACCCAGCCAGCCGGGACGCACTGCCATATCATAACCCCCTTGGGCCACTTCCTTATCCCATACCTGAACTACCAGCGGATCGTCCTGAAGTTTCTGGTCGGTTTCTGCGCTTTGCTCATCGCTCACCTGCTTCCACTTATCAATAACGGCCTGACAGTCACCGCCTGATTTACGGCAATCCGACAATTCTTTGTCGAAGGCAATAGATTGTGTAGCGCTCAGCCAGTTATTCTCAACCGCATTCTTCCCCACCTGCGCCCCCGCAACAGCATTCCCCGCACCGTCACCAACCACGCCGCCAGCCAGACCCGCAGCAAGCGTGCCCAGCGCGCTGATGGTTTGCCTTTCCGTCTCCGTCAGGTCGCTGACTTCCTTACCCGGATACAGCTGCTGCATCACTAGCCCGGCCATCAGCTCGCCGCTGACCGCGCCCGCTGCGCCCGCCAGCACCGAGTTGCCGGACACGTAAGACGCTACCGCCCCGACAACCGCGTGGGCCATCGCTTTCGCTTCCGGATTGCCTTCCGTCAGGACGTGTATCTGCTCCGCCAGGTATGGGCTGGCCGCCTGGATACCCTGTTGCAGTGCACTTCCCGTGCCGAACGGCGCCATCGCGTTGTTGTAGGCCTGCTTCGCCACGTCCGCGTCCGTGAACGTCTTACCGGAACCCGCAAGCTGTTCTCTGGCCGCCTGAAGCGCTGCCGGGTCACGCTTCGCTTTTTCCCCGGCTATCTGGCCCTCGGTTCTGGCGATATCGCCAACCTGCGCCCCGATCTCAGCAACGAGCTGCGCCGCCTTCAGCCGATTACGTTCCTTTTCCTTGTCGAAGATTTTATTAATTTAAATAGATAAGACTAGTTCTGCATAGCTTATCGCTTTGATCAAATTGCAGATGTAAAGCATATCCTTCTTTGTCATATTTAATCCAGCGATTTAAATAACCCATAAGCATATCTGATTTTCCTCCGCCGCTTGCGGAAGGTTCGCCTAACATATGCCGTATTGATTTCTCATTCCAACCTGAGCATATGCCAGACAGTAGTTCCCCTTGAAAACAGGCATAGCCTTCATAACCATCAAAGTAAAAATGGATATGATTTACCACTCCTTTTCTTAATCCAATTTCCAGTCCTGATTGTACATATTTATAATACTTCGTATGGCCTACAGGATCGTTATGCTCCGCAGGAGCCTCGGATAAAATTGGAACTTCTCCAATAGCGTCATTCAGTTCTATAAATTCGCTTGATTTTTCAAACTTCCCAAGAGAATCAATGATTTTTATCCATCCAGGCATTACTTGATTACCCCTATCTGACGGTTTCTTTCTTTTATCTGCTGTATTGCATCATCAACCAGCTCAGGATCATATCCCCGTTCTAACATATTCTTTCTTAATGAATCAATATCACGACATTCTGCGCCACAAAGGTTAATTGCATCTTGTTCTACCTGCGATGATGTGTTTTTACCACCATAAATAGGGCCTGCCTGATGAACATCTTTTGGAACTTCAACTGCTGTAGCATTTTGATAAATATTCTTTGTTTCTGCATCAGTAAGTGGGCGTCCCAACTCTATTTATTTGGATTTTTTTAGAGCAGCAAAAGACGGAATATGATCATGTTCTAAGCCGTCACCAACTACTTCGCGTGCTTTCAGTTCTTTATATGAACCAACATCAAGCGCCTTGACTTTAATTTCATCACAGGCCTTATTAATCAGCCTCGAAGCCTCAGCAACATCCCCTTTCTTCAACGCCGTTTCGGCAGCCTTGATGGCCTTGCCTACCACATCTCCTGCGCCCGGTATCAGCCCTATCGCTGCCGCCAGATAATCTATCGCCGTATTGGCTTCCGCAAAACCCTTTATATCACCAACAATCGGTACAAAGTCCAGTCCGGTTCCGCCAACATCCTTCACCATCTGGGTACAGGCAGCCTGATCCTGTTCACAGATAGCTTTCTGCACGGCTTCGTATTTCGCTATCGTGCCTTTCTTTTGCGCTTCCATAGCGCCAAGTGCACTTGCCAGATTATCATTCTCAACATAAATTGTCAGATCTTAGTCCAACGCGAAAACTCTCTGATGGGAATAACGGATGTATTATGATTTCATCGTTATAAATAAATAACTTTGGTGACAATGCTGTAACATCATAAACGTTTTCCGCTATCAGCTTAATATTTGTCCTGAATAGTGGTATATCTGCATCATCTGCTAAGACAAATACGTCGTGGTTTTTTACTAAGTTCGCGTTTAAGACACCATATAAATCATCATAATCACTATATTTAATCTCCTTCCACAAAACTCCTCCAGCGGCAACGGGATAATTATAAAGCATATCGATAGCTTTTCTTTCTTCGCTCCCAATAACTATATTAAAATCAACAAGCAACGCTTCTTTGCATTCGTCAAACAAAGTCATTTTTTCTACCTATTAAGCTGTTTCAATATAGTTTCAGAAGCTTTTTCATTACCTTCAAAAGGTATGACGGTTTTTACTGCCTTACCAGGACCTTTACCTTTTGAGTAATCCCACATATTAATATGTGTTCCTTTCTCTGGATCATAATCCACACGCCAGCCTACCTTGCCATCGCTGGATTGGCGACCAATAACCTTTCCATGACCAGCACTCAATTCCAATCGGCCAATAACAGGCTTTGAATCAGCACCTAAATCACCAACCATATTTATGGCTTTATTTCTAGCAGTTTCCCAATTCTTTTCAGCTTTAAGCACCGTTTCAATACGGTTTCCGAATCCCGGAACCTTCTTACCCAGCAGTATAATCCCGGCCAGCATCCCGCCCGTTGCTTCCAGTGCAGCCTGATTTCTCTCAGATGCCTGTTTGATCGTGTCGGCTACTGCTGGCCAGATATCCCTGCTCATCAGGGCTTTAACGCTGTCCGCCACTGCCTGATTTTTACCAGACAGGTCACTTAATGCCCTGTCGCAGTAACTGTCCCCGGTCGCGCACGACGCTAGCGCCATTGCTGCGTCAGCAGCGTAATCCGCTATCCGTCACGCTGACCGCAACGATATGACCACCTATTACAGCCGCTGTCCCAGCATTAACCTTAAGGGTAACTGGCTGGAAGAGACGGGATTTGAGACCGGACGGAGGTGGAGGTGCTCACCGGGCCGAGGTAACTAACCATCCGTCTGGCAGACCAGAAGTAACTGGCTGGTAAAAAATAATCCCGACGTAAGGCCGGGATTGTTTGTTAACGATATTCGATCGGAATATTTTTAAGCTGTTCGTCCAGGGACCAGTTTTTTGGCCTAAATTTCGGATTATTCCATTTAGCTCCGTCAGATAACCATTTATCTTTATAACGTTTCAGGCCCAATAGGGTGGCATCTTCATAACCAAATTCAACGCCACAGCAATCACATATATTAAAGCTCGCATCCTGACCTGTATCACCCCAGGGTAGATCCGTCTGAATGGCTCCACAGACTCTGCAAGCATAAAGCTCTTTATTATTGTGCATTAAAATAATCCAAGTTTGGGTAGATAGTGCCGCTATTGGTAATATCCTTTTGGGCATTCAGCGCCACGCTACCGCCACCGAACAACGCGCCGTCGCCGGTAAGATCGCCTTCTTTTACCTTCGCATAGACCTGCGGCACCAGCACGTTTTGCTGCGTGCGATTCGGCGATGTGACTCTGATTAACAAAGCGCGGATCGGTCCCGACTAAATTCGAAGTAATTCCGGTCATCACCCAGTATTAAGCTTAAAGGTGGCTGGCTGGAAGTGATGGGATTTGCAACCGCGACGCCGGTTAATGTGCGGGTTATGAGCGGTTGTCTTACACTGACGGCACGCGAACCGGCAGCGCCACCTGAACCGGAGATTATGCAGACGCTGAGGAAGGTCTGTAAGCTGTCGGCCCGTAAGCAGCGACAGGTGACTGAGCTGATCGAGATGATCAGCAGACCACAGGCCAAAACGGATAACTGACTGGTTTATAAAGTAAAACCCCGGCGCGGTGGCCGGGATTTCTAACTAACCCACTGCTTCAAAAAAACTTTCTATGTCACTTTGCGTTAACTTGTCCAAAAGTAAATTAACGATATTTCTTTTATCATCTATTCCCAGGTAAAAATTCTCACTACATTTTATCCAGCTAGTTGATTTTTTATTTTCACCAATTACTAATAAAATAGACTCTCTGGATATGATTGCTTGAATGTCAAGACTAAAATCGTCAACAAATCTATGACCAAAATCCTCATTTCCTAAGTATTCCCATAGTTCTGTATTCACAACAGGAAACCCATCTACACTATCTGATAAATCTACTCGTATAGACTCTGTTTTATGGACTGATCTTGGTTCTATCATTACTAATGTTATAGACGATAAAAAACTGTTTTCTGGTAACACCGCCAATTCAAGCAAACTTTTACTGCCATTTCCAACTCGCCAATACAAAGGAGGAAGTTTTTTATTATCAATGAGTTTGATATCAACAGGAACGTAACCATCAATAGTAATGGCTACACTTCCCGTCTCATTAATTACGTTATTAACAGTTAATTTCATTATTTATACAACGCATGTTTTAATACTGGATAAGGATCTGTTGGTCGTTGGCTAAATACTAACCCCCAACGTCCAACCTGCATTTTTTCGTTAAACTTAAACCCTTGCGAAGATGCATCTTTAATAGCACTCTGAAGCCTGGTCAGCATCGCCTGACTTCCTTCGGTTGTACTGTGAGACAACCCATTTCGTGTTAAATATTCACCCATATGCTTAGTTGCATTTGGGTTCACCCAAACAGTTTTCCCATTAACGTTTAATTCAAAAGACTTTGGAATAGATGTCCCTGGTATTGCAGTTTGAGTTGCTTTAATTGAATCAAAAACAGTCCCTGTTTTAACTATATCAGCACTAGCTTTTACCGCTGCCGATTCAGCCTTACCATTTACAACTTTATTGAACGCCAGCCCGGACGCAAATTTTATCACATCCTGTCCGGATGCCCCGTTATCCAGCAGGTTCATCACGCCATTAACGTCAACAGGCGACAGCGTCGATGAAATAACGTCATTTTTAAGCGCCAGGTCGTGAATTTTCTCGTCGCTTAATCCCTGCGACTTCCATTCCGCGATTTGCTGGCTGCCTTTAATCGCTGCAACGTAAGGGTTGCCGATAACGCCCATGGGCGTCCAGTCAATACCCGTCTGCGAGTAAATATCTCCCAGGAATCCCCTGTAACCAGAGTCAAGCTGCCCTTCTTTTGCACCTGCCAGCATGGTACTGGCATAATCCGTTACCAGCAGATTGAAATCATCTGATGTCAGCGCCCCGGATTTATACATTGAAAGCAGCTTTTCTCCCGCCGCTTTCTCCTGCTGACGATATTCATTACGAACCTTGCGCTCACACTCCCCGTCCGTGCAGGCTGTAAATCGCACCTGAAGCTCATCCATGCCACCTATACCGGCAGCTTTTAACTTCTCATAAAGCGCACGGCTTCTGTCATCAAGATTTTCAACGCCATGCTTATTGGACAGAAGGTTATTCTCAACCGCGTTCTTCCCGGCCTGCGCGCCCGTCACCGCACTGCCCGCACTGTCCCCGGCAAGCCCGCCCGCCAGCCCCGGCGCCAGCGTCCCCAGCGCGCTGATGGTCTGACGCTGCTCCTCGCTCAGGTCTGCACAGTCAACGCCCGGATAGAGCTGCTGTGCGATATACTCGCCCGCCACGCCGCCTGACGCCCCCGCCAGCGCCGAACCGCCCG
>NZ_JARUWZ010000048.1:0-13199 GCF_030433775.1 Erwinia sp. PsM31 | reverse complement strand
TTTTTTTATTATTATAAAACGTCTGCCCGTTTTCACAGCGGGTATAATTTTCCAGGGTGAAATAGCGGTTATCATCAATGCGGTAAATAATTTGCGGCGGCCCGTAAACCGGCGGCGGCACATTATTGTCTTTTTCGGTCATCACCGTTTCATGCAGTGAGCCGGCCCCGAGACCAAAAGCGGCCCCCTCTGTCACGCAGCTGGTTAACAGCGGCGCGGTTAACAGAACGGATAACAGACACGACATTTTCGTCAGAATATTCACAGTGGTTAATTCCTTTTTATATGAATCCAGGTTCAGGTTTTTTTGTAGCGCGGCATTGCCCCGCTTCACAGGCTGACCAGCTGGTTGCAGCCGTTCTGGAAGGGCCGCCTCCCCAGAAAAAAAGCCCCTGCTCTTTCTCTCTTCCGGCGTGAGCTCGTAGTAGTTATCGCCGCGCTTATTTTTCAGCGGAATGGCATACTTTGTCATCCTGTCCTAAACGACGATTCAAACCCTGACATAATGCTTCTTCAGCGTCGTTATACCACTCTCCTTCTGAGTTAACTCCATGCACAAAAATAATCAGTCCCGGCAGCTGGAGTGGCGGCTGTACCTCGGCATTAACATTAATATTTTTATGTGAAGTCACAGAATAAGCAAAGGGTTCGCCATTATCGGTAGTATGCACCTTTACTTTCCGCACAGGTGACGGTGATATATCTTTATCATCCATAAGTATTTTACTTATGGCTGCACCGGCTCAAGCGTTCTGTCACACTGCATTTTTCTTTGCTTTACCTGAGAAATATCATCCACAGGCAGTGTCTTCTGATAGACCGGACCGGTAACGCCGGGGTAACCATTCTTTTCTGTGGACTCTTCATCTGGATCAAATGTCCATCTCCAGGTTCTGGCTTCCTCCTGGTATCTATCTTCCCCTTTGAAATCGATCATATAAAATCCCTCATTCGTTACCAGCATATCGTAATCTTTAGTAGCCTCTGTCGGGGATGTGGTATTTGATCCATAACCCACACCATGCAATGTTTTTCCACCATCGGTCGTAACAATGACTGCATTAACGCATCCCTTATCGGCTCCTACGCAGGGGGAGTTCTTTGTATCTGCCGTTGCGGGAAAAGCCAGGTAATCATCCCGCGTGGACAGCCAGAAAAAGCGCCCCTTAAATAAATACCCTGAGGCGTTTGACACTTTAGTGTGCACTCCGTTTTTTTTATTATTATAAAACGTCTGCCCGTTTTCACAGCGGGTATAATTTTCCAGCGTGAAATAGCGATTATCATCAATACGGTAAATAATTTGCGGCGGCCCGTAAACCGGCGGCGGCACATTATTGTCTTTTTCGGTCATCACCGTTTCATGCAGTGAGCCGACCCCGAGACCAAAAGCGGCCCCCTCTGTCACGCAGCTGGTTAACAACGGCGCGGTTAACAGAACGGATAACAGACACGACATTTTCTTCAGAATATTCACAGTGGTTAATTCCTTTTTTATATAAATAAAAATTCGGTATTTTTTAGAAAAATCCCCTTACCACTATTAAACAAAACCCATCCGGCCGGGAAAATGGATTTTATATTCTTATTACACGACGGGCTGTCCAATAAAAAATAAGTGAAATAAAACCTCATTGGACACAGGTAGCTCAAACAGCCCCTTAACCCTTGCGTTCTTTGTCAGCAAAAGCCTCGGCCGCAGCTTTCAATATTGCCTCTTGGATCCTGATATACACGCTGTCTTATTCGGTGCTGAATTCTGTATGGTAAAACTGTTCCCTGTTTAAAAATCTGGTATGTAACTGAGCAAAAACTATTACCGGCATTCCCTTCTGAATGACAATTACCCACACAGCACCGCCGCGCGGGCCGGATCGAGTACGATCAGGCCGCTCAGCAGCGTGTCCATCTCTGGCTGAAGGCGATCTTTTTCCGTTTCGCTGCGTGCAGCTTTGTTGCGCAGCAGCTTCAGTCGTCGCGCGCGAACTTCAAATAAAAGTTCAGGGCACCACTGCGGCAGCGTCAGCGTCTGCGCGCCGCTGTCCAGTTCGCCCAGCAGGTGCAGCGCCAGATCGTTACGGGCATATTGCTCCGCCACGCGCGCCATCAGCAGACGCATCAGCCAGCGATCGCGGGCGGAAGCCATACCTGGGCGGGATTGTAACCAGCTAAACGCGGCCTCAACCCCCTCGCTGTCCGCCAGCGCCAGCAGCTCCGGCTCCAGCGTCAGTACGGCTTCATGATCCTGCGCGACTGCTGTTACCACGTCGGTGCTCCAACTCTCAGGGTCATCCATCACCTGCTGATTGATCCAGTTCAGCGTGACCTCATCGGCAAACGGCGTGCCGTCGTTAAACGCCAGCGCCTCCAGCCCCGGCAGCCGTGACAGCAGTCCTTTTAGGTCCCGACAGAGGATATCGGCGCGCACCGCATCCGGATCCGCTTTCGTCAGCGCCTGCCAGGTGTACCACTGTAAATCGAGCCACAAATGGTTAACGCCCTGGGCAAAAAGGTCATCGGTCTGCTCCAGCAGCTCCATCCAGCTCTGCTGGAGATAAAGACGCTTGAGATGGGCGCGATGATCCGGCTTTGGCGGCAGAAGGCGGGTGCGCCCGCTGGCGTCAAGCGGCGGCAGTTCGGTCAGCGTATCCCAGCGGATACTTTTCATCAGATGGTGTCCTCCCAGCCAGCCGCCCGGCCGATCGCGAAGATATTTCGCCAGCATTTTCGCCTGATCGAGCAGGTCACGACCGGAAGTGACGGTTGTCATTACCGGTGCGGCCGCTGACGACGCAGTGGAGGAGGATGCGCGATCTTCCCGGCTGGTCTGCGGTACCAGGCTATCCGCGCCGCCGCTTTGCGCCAGCCGGTTTTCCAGCGCCAGGTAAAGCCCGGCGAGCTGTGGACGATGCTCCTCAGCCAGCAACTGCATGGCCTGTTCCACCAGCAGCAGCGCGCCGGTAATGCGCTGCATGGTGGCCATATCTACTTCCGGGTAGAGCGAAAGGCTGTCGAGTACGCGTCCGCTACCAAGCCACTCCAGCGCGGATTTGCGGCTGCGCTCGCGCTGCGGGTGCAGCTGCGTGCCAAAGCGTTGCAGCATGGCGGCCAGCAGCTCCAGCCCTTCCGCCAGCCCGGCTTCGCCGTCCTGATGCAGCCGTGCCCAGACATAAAAGGTCACCACGCGCAGATCCTTGCTTACCGTGGTCAACAGCTTTTCCGTGAGCGAGCAGATTAGCGTGGTATCAATGCCCGAAAGCTTGTTCACCTCTTCGCGGATAAGCTGAAAATCATCGTCATAGCCGGGTTCATCGCCCGCTGGCTGTACGTCACGGATCGGCAGCAGCCAGGCGCGCCAGTCTTCCGCCCGCGCCTGCGCCAGCCGCATCAGCGCGGCTTGATCTGCGTGGCAGGCGGTAACGATATGCTGTAGCGTGGTCATTCATCTTCTCCTTCCATGGCGGGCATGTCGCTATCAGCCGCCAGCGCTCTGGCGGCCAGAACAGCATCAACGCTGAAAATTTCTGCCGGTAGCCTGAAGTTGCGCAGCGCCAGCAGCTGTAACGGGCCGCTGCCCAGCTGCGAGCGCAGCGCCCATTGCAGGTTGCTGCCGTCAGGAGCGGTAAACGTCATCATCCACTGGCTGCTGTCCAGCTGGCGGCGCTTGCCCTGCTCCAGCCAGCGGATCAGTCCCCAGGTGCCGCTGTAATCGCCAAACAGCCTTGCCCCGGCACTGGCGGTGCTCCAGGTCAGCAGGGTACCGGGTTTGAAGGTGTCGCCCGGCCAGCGGAAGGTTTGCCATTCGGCCATCTGATTAAAGTATTTCTGCTGCTGACCGTCGATGGTCAGCAGCGTCTGCACCACACCCGGCGTCGGACGCGCCTGCAGTTCAAAGCTGATGCCCTGGCTGCCGTCGGTGAACAGCACGTCAGAGAGCTGACTAAGCTGGTTAAGGGCTTTGAGAAGTGCCGGATTAAAGGTCAGCCCCTGGCTGTTGGTCCGATCCGGTACCCACTGGCTGCCCTCTTTATGCAGCACGCCGCTCAGCTCGGCGTTAAGAAAACGGTCGATACGGCCGCTGTCCCTGCGCAGGAATTCGGCCAGCATCGGCAGTGAAGCATCGTTGCTGCTGGCGGCAAACGGATAGCGCCCGTCAAACGCGCTGCGCCACAGGGCTACCACCGAGCGGCTCCACCTGTCGTTGAGGCTGGCCGCCGACGGTTGCAGCACCGTCTCCCAGGCCTGCGTCAACGGCTGCACGAACATCGTTTGGCCAAAGCCGCTCCACTCTTCGCCCAGGCTGGCGGCAATCAGGCTGCCGTACTGGCGGGTATCCGTCAGGTCGATGCTTTTGCCCTGAAACACCGTCTGTGCCAGCGTTTGCATCATCTCCTGCGGATCGGAGCTGCCCGCCACCTGTTGCAGACGCAGGCGCACGCGAGTGATGCGTGTCAGATAAGTTTGCAGGCTCAGACTGTCATCGCCCGGCAGGGCGTTGGCAGCTTTATTTCTGCCCATCAGCGTCAGCAGCGGGCCAAAGGTGTCGTCAAGTGGGCCCTGCGGACCGGCGGCGCTCTGGTCGATTACCGGCTTTTTGCTGCTGCCCACCAGCTCCTTCGCCGATTTGATAAGGGAGTCCGACAGCGCCTCGCGCTGCTCGCCGGTCTGCCCCTGCCATGCCAGCGTGTTCATCAACGCAATCAGCGGCGACTGGCGGACGTCGCTCATCAGCGTCAGCTGGTCGGTCACGTCGGCAATATTGCTGGCCGGATTAAGGCGCAGGCTGTTAAGGAAGTTGAGCCAGCTACCGGCAAAATCGGTGAAATAGCGCTGCGTCAGGCGCGCTTTCAGCGCTTCCGGCGACAGATCGGCGGCGAGCCCCTGGCGGCTGTCGCTGAGCACCCAGTCAATCTCATCACGCCGTGACGTTGCCGCTTTGTCGATAGCCTGCTGCACGCCGCCTTCCCAGGCCTGGCGGGTAAACATGCCCGGCACCATCCTGTCGGTGGTGAACAGGCGTCGGGCATCGGTGCCGTTGGTCATATCCTCCAGCGTAACGTCCGCAAAGTTGCGGCGTACCGATTTGAGCATGTTTTCATACAGGGTGCTTTCGGCGTTGCGGCGGCCAATCTGCTGGAGCAGCACCTGACGGACCTGAGCGACCATCGGGCCATCCGGGGTGATGGCCCAGCGTGGCTGGTACGGCAGCTCGGCAATATAAAATGCCCACAGATCCGGCGCCAGGCTCTGCCATAAGCCGGGCGAGATCCCGCTGCGGGCTGGCTGTACCGTTTTCATCACCGTGGCGTAAAACGTGCTGTCCACCTTCTCGGGATGCGCCATCATCAGCCAGGCCTTCAGCTGGTCGTAGCCGGGTTTTGCCCGTGTGGCGCGCAGTGGGCTGTCCGGCGGCAGGTCCGCCAGCGCGTTCAGCTGCTGCCGGAGCGCGACGTCCGCCGGATCGCGGATCAGTCGGTTATTCGCTATGCCATACCACGGCATCATCGCCGCCAGCAGCGATGCATGATGATCGAGGCCAAAACGCCGATACCAGGGTGCGCCTTCCTGATGCCAGTGTTTCAGCAGCCCGGCCTCGTTGCGCAGCGCGTACAGATCGGTCAGCTGTCGATCGGATACCGCCTGCGTTTGCACCACGGCGCGGGCCTTCTCCGCCACGCTGATTATCTGGTGGCGATTAAGCGCGAAGGAAACCAGCAGGCCCGCGCCCCACACGCCAGCCATCGTCATCAGCGCCCAGGCCAGCGTCTGCTGCCAGGGCATCCCGACGCGACGGCCGCGCAGCCGGGTACAGTCATCCACCACGCCCTGCCAGGCGGCGGATAAGGTCAGGGCGTGGCGCGACATTACCTGCGCACTCTCCGCCGGCCCACGGCTTTCCGCCAGGCTGAACATCAGGCCGCGCAGAATGATGCGCTGCTGCGCCCCCTGTAGCCACGGCGACAGCTGCGTTTGCCAGCGCGCAATGCCGCCGCGCGCCAGCTGCTGGCCCAGGCGCAGCAGAAAGTCGTGCTGCCGGTGCTGTGCAATCTGCGCCATCCCCTGCCTGCGCAACATCGGCAGCAGGTGGTTAAGCTGTAAGGCGATATCCTCCGGCAGCGCGCGCAGCGGAAACGTCGCGCCGACCGGCTGTTCGGGCCGTCCCTCCTGCGACCAGCCGCTGCTGCATAGCTGCCACAGCCATACCGGCGGCAGGTAGCGCAGCAGGCTGCCGATGCTCTCCAGCGCGCGTAAATCACTATCGCTCTGCTGCGACGTCAGGTTTTGCTCTTTATCCAGCACGCGGATAATGCCGTCCAGCGGACGGCCGCAGCGAAGTTTGCGCAGCGCGTGATATTTTTCGGCGTCCACTTCGCCCCCCAGGCTGCCGCCATCAATCAGCACGGTACGGTTACCTTCCAGCCACTGCTGCTCTTTCAGGCCGGGCAGCAGGGTTTCGCGCGCCGTGTCGTCGCCCACCACCAGCAGCAGACGCACTTTGAAGCGCCAGAACAGGCCGTAGCGGACGCGGAGATGGGTGTTCAGATCGGTAATGGATATTGACTTAAAAGGTACGAGTTTTTCTCTGCTGTTGTCTCCTGCCGGGCTGACGGGAGTCCCCGTTGCCGCAGGATTGAAGATAAAAAAGATCAGGGTACACAACAGGCACGCCAGGAAAATAAATCCGATTAGCGGAAACCAGAACTGTCGGGTAGCGGCTTCGACCGGTAAGACTTTCAGTTGAGAAAGCAGGAACAGCAATAGCAGTAAAATAGCTACGGTCAGCAGCCCGAGCCCCAGTAGACGAGAAAAATTTTTCATTATTTAACCTTGCTTCCTTGCTTAGCGGCGGTACGAATAAACGCAGGCAGCAGCAAGCGGGCCACTGATTTCCGTAAAAGCAGCGCGATACCCGGCAACATGATCCCCAGCATCAGCAATACACAGGATGCTCCCCACCAGGAAAATAGCCATACGGGATATTTGCTGCCCAAACACCACAGCAAAACGGAATGCAGCAGTACGGCCAGTGTTATTCCGCCTGCGGGAAAAGGGGCCGTCAGCGCCATTTCAGACCGCTGATACGGCACCGCTGTCTCAATACCGGCCGCCATTGCCCAGGCCTGTTTATCATCAGCCCACACTAACCAGTGGCTTCCTGTTTCGTAATCCGCCGTTTCTGCCGCCGCTACCATCATCAGCCAGCTGGCAAGGTGTCCGTATTGCTCGCTACCCCGGTCAAAATCAATCAGCCCGGTCATTGGCGCAGATCCTGACAAATGCAATGACAGGCCATGCGTTGCCGTCGCCAGTAGCTGTCGTTGAGGTGCGGTTAAGCCACTAAACCATATCAGCCGTATTGCCTCAGCGGGCTGCTGTACCATATCCCGCAGCTCTTTTAACTCGGCAGTGAGTTTGTTGGTTTGTAGCGGCATAGCACGGAACAATTTCAGCGCATCCGCACGCGCAGCAGAAGGGAGCAAAGAAGGCGGCATCAGCAATAGCGCTCCGGCCATTTCAGCCTGAGTTTCACCCGGCTGACGATAATGCAGCGCCAGTACTAATACTGGATGTTTGCGTTCCAGAAGCTGCTTATTCCAGTACTCGAAAGGGAACGTCGTTGGTAAAATTTGAACGGTAACCTTCCACGGTAGCGCCTGCTGTTGCCATATTGCAATAATCCGCTCCCGTTGTTCCTGCGCAGTATTTTCAGTATCGGAAGATGTCTGAACGATTACCGTCACGCCTCCGGCTGGATACCAGCGGCTCAGTGTCGACGTTGCCTGAGCAATCAGCTTCCGGCAAAGCTGTTCAAAACGGGAAATTCCCGGCACCAGAACTTCATCGGGAAGCAGCGTAGTTGATTTATCCTCACCCTCCTCCTGGCTGGCAAGCCCAATTAAGCGAGGAATGCGCTGCGCGTCCGGGGTTAACATTACGCGGCTGACAACGCACAAATGCTGATGCGCCTGCCGCTGCCAGGCGGTGTGCATATTCAGCCGCCAGCTGTTCCAGTACCAGATGCCAAGAGCCTTCGTTTCCCACCACAGCAGATAAAACGTGACAGCGGCCATAACAGCCATCAGCGTATAGCCAGTCAGCAACAGCCGTGCGTCTGATGGCAGGGAAGACAGCCCGCCAGCGGGCGCAGTAAGGAGTGCCCATGCAAGAGCGATGCAGATACCAAAGAACAGAATAAACAAACAGATCCATGGCGACCACGCGGCAGCCGGACCTCTGGCTGGTACCTCAGGAACTGACCATCCCATCAGTCGATCTCCATATCCTGGAGGCTGGCGATTACCTGCGCACCGCATTCCGTTTTGCAGCCGTGCAGTACGATGCCACGCCCCTCTTCTTCATAACCTGCCGCATCGCATTCAATAATGCGATTATTGCCATGCTGCGGACAGGTCACGGAATCGTTTAACAACGCAACATGCCTACCCTGTATTTCAAACGTGGAGGATGCCGAGATAACTTTTCCTCCGTGAGTGGTCGCATCTCCCAGTACTACTGCAAATTTGCCCATAACTTTTTAATCCCTTAATAAGTTGACGTGGATGGTCTGCCCTGTGCGTTAAGCTTTTTGTTGATCGCCTCCCATTCCGCTTTTTTTGCAGCGGAAACGGTTTCCGTAGAGATTTCAGGAGGCATGGGTACGTCGGGCAATTTACCCGTGTTGAAATAGCTGTCGTAGCCTTTGGTCCAGTCCGCCATATCACGCAGCTTTGCCATAAAGGCTTTATCCCAGGTCGCATCACAGAAACCAACGGGTAAATCATAGGCAACGACTCTTTCCATAAAATCTGTATTTTTAGGTAAGGTACTGTGATCGGTAGGCTGAGAAATAAAGGCGCCCACGCGGATGCGCCGCTCCTCATCGGTTTCCGGGCGCATCACGGGTTCAGCTTTAGGGTAATCCTTGCCGGAGGGTCGGTATTCACCGGTAGGTACCTGGATTTTTGGATACAGCACCACAAAGTTATTAAAGGTATCGTCATTGGGGGTCATAACTTTCTGGCCTGAGTCATTTTTCACTTCCGATGATTGCCCCCAGCCGGTTCCTGTAGCTGACGTAGGATTTTTATTCCAGCGTTCCCCCTTATCGGGACGCTTTTCATCAAAATCGCTCATCTCAGAGGCCATTATGGGATTTGGAACCTCCTCCGCATTAATATTGAGAGTCTGAAAAGCGGGCGTATTATAGGTGAGTAAATCACCATCATCGTCCCAGAAAGGTTTGCCGTCCGGTAACGGCCAGAAAGGGGTTTTAGGATCCGGTGCCGTGCCGCAGGGCGTGGCACGTGCCATCATCCGCTGAAACAGATGCCCCTTATACGCTGTTATTAACCTGTGTGGTTGTTGCTGTAGTCCGCTGTTCGGCAACCCCTGCCAGCCCAGACTTAGCAGCGGTGATGATCCCATTACCCTGTCGTGGGGATTACAGTAAATATACAGGCGTCCGTGGTTATCCCGTTCAGGGATCCAGCGATCGGATGTGGTGACATCTTTGCGCATTTTGGTTTTTACCGCAGGGTAGTTAACACCCGATGATTCGATACCATCAGGCGTATAGGTGATGCTCGTCAGCGGTATTTTAGATTTATGGCTTATCGCCGGCGTCCAGGGCTGCTTATCCTCCGATTGACCAACACACAGGTCGATATATTTATACGACGGCAGAGCGGTGGCACGCTCGGCTATTTTTTTTATAATCGCCTCTAACGTCTGTTCCCGCGCCCTGTCCGACAGCAGCTCTTTATCCGGCAATGAAAAATAATCCGTAACCTTTGTACTCATGGCATAAGGTGAATTAAGGATAAACAGGCTGTCCGGCGCTTTATCCGCAAGCAGCGTGGCGGCAAGAGCTATCATGGTGCCCTGACTGTGCGAAATAACGCTGACGCTGTCCTGTGGGTACGTTTCACGAATGCTATTGAGCAAATCTGCCAGACGTCTGGCCGCATGGGCATAATATTTACGCGGCGGCGCCGTCTTTAACAGGCGATCAAAGTCAGGCGCGAAAGTTTGCACCTCCACGCCCAGATAACGCATTCTTTCATTAAACCCCGTATCGCTCCAGAGAGAGACAAGATTGTTTGTACCGTTCTGGAATGGTCCGCCTCCCCAGAACCACGGGCCTTTTTCCCGCAGCGCTTCTGGCTTCAATCCTTGCTCTTTTAATTGGTGGTAATCCTCATTCTGCCGGTTGACCAGCGGAATTTGCCAGCTATCCTCTTCTCCGTCAGCGGCACGATATCCCCAATAAAACCGAACGACCGGAGAATTTGCCTCACCGGCATTCAGTAACTGACGATCTTTTTTATAATTATCAGCAGCGGGAATATCACAATTATATTTGTTGGGCTTAAGGGCATATGAAGTACCATCCAGACCCAAACGTCTATTTAACCCCACACAAATATTTTCCTCAGCGGAGGAAAACCATTCACCGGTGGAATTTACGCCGTGTACAAAAATGATGATCCCTGGATAATGCATAGGCAATCTGCACTCTGCCCTGACGTTCACGCTTTTAGGTGAGAGGCAACTGCGAAAATTAGGCTTCCCGTTATCATCAAAAAAACAACCTACGTCACGGGTGGGTTCATTTTTTATTTCCATTGAAACTTACTCCCTGTCAGTTTTTAATATACCTTACACGTTTGGGTTTTATTTTATCATTACAGTGAAAATGATCGTCCTGTGATACTTTGTTTAATTTTAAACTTGATAGCTCAACCCACTCAGTTTCTTTTCCTTCATCCTCAGCTCGCGTTAATTTTTTTATGAGCTTACCCGGAAGACTGTCTTGGGCGAAGATGGCACCATCCGTTATGTAAACAGTGTAACTTGGGGATATTTTATGCCAACCAAACAAATTTATTTTACCATCAACACTGCCACTCATAATAAAATATGTTGCCCCCCCATACTTATAATCAACATTTCTGTCTGGATAAGCAATAACATTGTCACCGGCAGCGTAAATAAACTTACCTTTAAAAGACAAGACGTTATTTTTCTGCATTACCGAAACTTCATCCTGCGGTTTTTTATCATGACCTTCTATTCCGGCAAATATCTTTATTTTTTTATTGGTGTCATTATAATAAACAAAGCCGCCGCTGTTACAGTCCAGATATTTCTCAAACGTAAAAAAACGATGATCGTCGATGCGATAAACTACCTGTGGCTCGACATCGATCTCAACATCCCTTATTGCCCTCCCCCCTGAAGCGCCGGGATAACCGTAGCCAAAACTGCCTCCCACGGTTTGCAGCATCGGTAATAAGATAAAGCCTCCTGCCACGACTACCACTAACAGCAAAACGGCGACCAGGGCCAGTTTCAGGCCGGTACTGACGGTGTCTTCATTTTTATCACTCATCATAATACCTCATCAGTTAACGAACGGTTTCTTTTCCTGAGTTTTTACCGGGTCAGGATAAAATTTTTTGATTTTCAGTACATATAAAGTGCCTTCTAAAAAAGACGTATATTTAACCCATTGCGAATATTTTCCTCCATAAAGGAAAAATTCACCGATGGCGTTTACGCTATGAAAAAATAATATCAGTAAAGTGCGCGGGAAGTTTGTACTCTGCCCTGACGTTTACGCTTTTAGGTGAGAGGCAATTGCGAAAATCAGGCTTCCCGTTATCATCAAAAAAACAACCTACGTCACGGGTAGGTTGATTTTTATTTCCATTGACACTAACCCCCTGTCAGTTTTTAATATACCTTACACGCTTTGGTTTAATGTTATTATTACAGTGAAAATGATCGTCCTGTGACACTTTTTTTAATTTTAAACTTGATAACTCAATCCATTCAGTTTCGTTTCCTTTCTCGTCAGCTCGCGTTAGTTTTTTTAAGAGCTTACTAGTAAGGCTGTCTTGGGCGAAGATGGCACCATCCGTTATGTAAACAATGTAACTTGGGGATATTTTCTGCCAGCCAAACAAATTTATTTTACCATCAACACCACCCTTCATAATAAAATATATTGATCCCCCATACTTATAATCAACATATCTGTCTGGATAAGCAATAACATTATCACCGGCAGCGTAAATAAACTTACCTTTAAAAGACAAGACGTTATTTTCCTGCATTACCGAAACTTCATCCTGCGGTTCTTTATCATGACCTTCTATTCCGGCAAATATCTTTATTTTTTTATTGGTGTCATTATAATAAACAAAGCCGCCGCTGTTACAGTCCAGATATTTCTCAAACGTAAAAAAACGATGATCGTCGATGCGATAAACTACCTGTGGCTCGACATCGATCTCAACATCCCTGATTGCCCTTCCTCCTGAAGCGCCGGGATAACCGTAGCCAAAACTGCCTCCCACGGTTTGCAGCATCGGTAATAAGATAAAGCCTCCTGCCACGACTACCACTAACAGCAAAACGGCGACCAGGGCCAGCTTCAGGCCGGTACTGACGGTGTCTTCATTTTTATCACTCATAATAATATCTCACCAGTTAACGAACGGTTCCTTTTCCTGAGTTTTTACCGGGTCAGGATAAATTTTTGATTTTCAGTGCATATAGAGTACCTTCTAAAAACAGAAGAATATTTAACACATCACGAATATTCTCCTCCATAAAGTAAAAACTCACCGATGGCGTTTACGCTATGAAAAAATAGTTTCAGTAAAGTGCGCGGGAAGTTTGCACTCTGCCCTGACGTTCACGCTTTTAGGTGAGAGGCAACTGCGAAAATTAGGCTTCCCGTTATCATCAAAAAAACACTCTGCGTCACGGGTAGGTTCATTTTTTATTTTCATTGACACTTACTCCCCGTCAGTTTTTAATATACCTTACACGTTTTGGTTTTATCTTATCATTACAATGGAAATGATCGTCCTGAGCAGTTCTATTAACTTTAAAATCTAAAGAATCACCCCATTCAGGATCACCTTTCTTGGGAGGTATATTGTACTTTTCATATTTACCCCCTGGTCCTTTGGCATAAATCGCATCGTCTAAAATAGTAATTACACTATAGGAAGAAGAATAAATATCCATAACTACTTTTCTTGATGGATAAGAAATGTTTTTATATTTTAAAAAATAATTCGAACCTCCATACTTGTAACTTACATTACGATCAGGATAAGCAATAACATTGTCACTTGCAGCGTAAATAAACTTACCTTTAAAAGACAAGACGTTATTTTTCTGCA
>NZ_JARUWZ010000047.1:0-18748 GCF_030433775.1 Erwinia sp. PsM31 | reverse complement strand
CCACCAATGTAGAAAGGCGCCCTAAAGGCGCCTTTTTGCCGTTTGTAATTCGGGCAGGGTTCGAACCTGGCTAACTGGCCTGAAGCAGCAGTATTATTATTCTGTCGCGATAAGATCGGAGAATGGCGGCTGAGGCAGCTCGGAACACGGACGCGCCGTCCCCCAGGCTCGTTTCGCGCGTCCATACGCGCCCAGCTCCGGTCGCTCTAAAGCGGCCTGAGTGCAGCGCTTCAACTGCCGTGCTACTTCAGCGGCGTCAGGTTTTTCCAGATATGCATCACCGCGTAGCTGCGCCACGGCCGCCAGGCTTCTGCCAGCCGTTCCGCTTCTTTTGCCGTCACGCTACCCAAATTTTTTCGCACCACGATATCCGCCGCCGGAAACGCATCGGGCCAGCGTAAGGCGCGCATAGCTATGTAATGTGCCGTCCACTCGCCGATGCCCGGCAAGGCGGTCAGCCTGGCTATCATCAGCTCCGGCTGCGCGGCTGTTTCCGGCATGCCCTGCGCGCAGGCATCTGCCAGCGCCAGCAGCGTTCTGGCTCGCGTACGTACGATGCCAAGGCTGGCTATTGCTTCAGGCGTGCTGCACGCAACTGTAGACGCCTCAGGCGACAGATGCGTCAGACCGGGAACAGATGTGGTAATAACCTCGCCAAAAGCGTCAGCAAAGCGCCCGCCAAGCGTTGTGGCTGCCTTTACCGTAATCTGCTGGCCCAGTACGGCCCGCACCATCATTTCAAAGCTATCGAAAGCGCCAGGCACGCGCAGGCCGGGGTTTTTCAGCAGGCTTTCGCTCAATAAAGGATCCTGACCAAGATGCTCCGCAACGATCTGCGGATGCGCATCCAAATCGAATAAATTTCGCAGCCGCAGAAGCAAAGCAGACAAAACCGGCGCGAGTGAATGCGTAAAGGTTACCTGAAGCGAGTTTCCTGTGTGGATGACGCGGATCCAGCCCCGATGCGCGCCCAGACGCACCGTACGGGCATAGCTGACGTCATCGACCGCTTCCACGCCTTTTAGCGCGCGCAGGCGAAGAAAATCCAGCAGGGCCACCCAGTCAAAAGGGGGGCGGTAATGCAGTAACAGCGTCGAGGTATCGCTATCCGCAGGTATCTGTTTGCGCAGGCGGCCGGGCGGCATCCGGTAGCGCTTGCTAAAGGCATCGTTGAAGCGGCGCAGGCTGGCAAAACCGCTGGCCAGCGCAATTTCCGTCACCGGCAGCGTGGTTTCAGTCAGCAGCTGTTTTGCCAGCAGCAGCCGGCGAGTCTGCTTTAGCTCCAGCGGCGATACGCCCAGTTCTTTATGCACAATGCGCCGCAGCTGCCGCAGGCTGACAGAATAACGGGCCGCCAGCGTTTCCAGACTGGCGTCTTCTTCCAGCACGCCCTCGGCAATATGCTGGATAAGGCTGTCCGCAATACGTCTGCCGTTATCAATAGGCGCATTGCCGGGTGCCAGTTCAGGCCGACAGCGCAGGCAAGGGCGGAAATGCGCTTTTTCGGCGGCGGCAGCGCTGTCAAAGAACAGACAATTTTTCGCCAGCGGCGCCTTTACGGGACAGACCGGGCGACAGTAAATCCCCGTCGAGATCACGCCTACATAGAACACGCCATCGAAACGGCTGTCGCGCGAGGTAAGCGCAAGGTACGCGATTTTTGCATCAATCATCATCTTTTCCCGTCAGGCAACCTGTCTGGCAGAGTAGGCCGCTTTTCGATGCCGTGCCAGCCATTTTCGGACAGCTAACTATTTCAGATCGATGACCGAAAACGGCTGGCAACTCGGGCCGTTACGCGGATAATTACTGTCCGTAGCACGGAGGAGGAGGAAATAAGATGAGTCATTTTTACACGCTTATGCCGTCGCCGGTCGGCACGTTAAAACTGATTGCCAGCGATAAAGGGCTTGCAGCCGTACTGTGGGAAAACGAAGATCCCAGGCGTTACCGACTTCCCGAGCTGTTGCGGGAAGGATCGCATCCGATTTTGCTGGAAACGGCGCGCCAGCTTTCGGAATATTTTGCCGGCAAACGCAGGCAGTTCGCGCTGCCGCTTGATTTTGTCGGCACGGAATTTCAGAAAAAAGTCTGGGCCGCGCTGGTGGCGATCCCCTTTGGCGAAACCCGCAGCTATCGGGAGATTGCCTGCGAGATTGGGCATCCAGCCGCAGTACGCGCGGTAGGCGCGGCTAACGGCAAAAATCCCGTATCGATTATTGCGCCCTGCCATCGGGTGATCGGCGCCAACGGCAAGCTGACCGGTTTTGCCGGTGGGCTTGAGGTTAAGGCTTATTTACTGAAGCTGGAGGCGACGGATAACTTCCAGCTTCGTTAAGGGCAGCAAATAATCCGCGACAGCGGTGAAAGTTTCGGCTATCTTGTTTAGCATATAAAACAAGCCGGGCGGATAAGCGCGTAACGAACGTTATGGCCGCCACTCTGGTTAAGTGCACAAAACGAGAGCCGTGTGATGAGCCTGATGTTCGATCCCGAAACCGCTGTCTATCCTTTTCCGCCTAAGCCTGCCCGCTTAACGCCTGATGAAAAGCAATTTTATCGCAGCAAAATCAAAAGGCTGCTGAAAGAACGCGATGCAGTGATGGTCGCGCATTACTATACCGATCCGGAAATCCAGGCGCTGGCGGAAGAGACCGGCGGCTGCGTGGCGGATTCGCTGGAGATGGCGCGCTTTGGCAGCCAGCATCCTGCCTCCACGCTGCTGGTGGCGGGCGTACGTTTTATGGGCGAAACCGCAAAAATACTCAGCCCGGAAAAAACCATTCTGATGCCGACGCTTCAGGCGGAATGCTCGCTGGATTTGGGCTGTCCGATTGACGAATTCACCCGGTTTTGCGATGCGCATCCCGATCGTACCGTTGTCGTGTATGCCAACACTTCCGCAGCGGTAAAAGCGCGCGCGGACTGGGTAGTGACCTCCAGCATCGCCGTTGAACTGATTGAACACCTTGACGGTCTGGGGGAAAAAATTATTTGGGCGCCGGATCGCCATCTTGGCCGCTACGTTACCCGCCAGACCGGCGCGGATATTCTGTGCTGGCAAGGGGCCTGTATCGTCCATGACGAATTCAAAACCCAGGCGCTGGCGCGGATGAAAGCGCTCTATCCCGATGCGGCGGTACTGGTGCACCCTGAGTCGCCGCAGGCCATTGTCGAGCTGGCCGATGCAGTAGGCTCAACCAGCCAGCTGATTCAGGCGGCGAAAACGCTGCCGCAGCGGCAAATGATTGTGGCAACCGATCGCGGTATCTTTTACAAAATGCAGCAGGCCTGCCCGGACAAAGAGCTGCTGGAAGCGCCAACGGCGGGCGAGGGCGCAACCTGCCGCACCTGCGCGCACTGTCCGTGGATGGCGATGAACGGGCTACAGGCTATTGCAGAAGGGCTGGAGCACGGCGGCAGCGAACATGAAATTAACGTTGATGCGGCGCTGCGCGAAGGCGCGTTACGGCCGCTGGATCGTATGCTAACCTTTGCTGCATCATTAAAATAACGCCCGTTTTCAGCTACAAGGTGCCAATATGGATTTTTTCAGCACGCAAAATATTCTGGTTCACATCCCTGTAGGGGCGGGCGGCTACGACCTCTCCTGGATTGAAGCGATCGGCACGCTGGCGGGTTTGCTCTGTATCTGGCTCGCCAGCCTTGAAAAAAACATCAACTACGTTTTTGGTTTGATCAACGTCACGCTCTTCGCGGCGATCTTTTTCCAGATCCAGCTTTATGCCAGCCTGCTGCTGCAGCTCTTTTTCTTCGGCGCTAACGTTTACGGCTGGTATGCATGGACGCGGCAGACCACCGACAACCAGCAGGCGCTGCAAATTCGCTGGCTGGGCCTGCCAAAAGCCCTTGGCTGGGCGCTGTTCAGCGTGGTGGCGATTGCCCTGATGACCCTGTATATCAACCCGGTTTTTGGCTGGCTGACGGAAGTCGCCGTTAAGCTGATGCAGACGCTGGGACTGGCGGTGGCGATGCCGCAGCTTCAGCCGGACGCTTTCCCGTTCTGGGATTCCTGTCTGCTGGTGCTGTCGGTGGTGGCGATGATTTTAATGACGCGGAAATATGTCGAAAACTGGCTGCTGTGGGTGGTGATTGATGTGATTAGCGTGATGATCTTCGCTCGTCAGGGGGTTTATGCAATGTCGCTGGAATATGCCATTCTGACGTTAATTGCGCTGAACGGCTCGTGGCTCTGGATTAAAAGCGCCCGCAGGCAGGCGCTGGCTTAATCAGTGATGATGGTGGGCATGGTCGTGCCCGCTTTTTCCCCATGACAGCTCGCAGTCGCCATCGTCACAGCTCTGGTATTCCATCTGCACCGTGGCGTGCTCGATCTGATAGTGCTCGTGCAGGTAGTCATGAATACGGTGCAGCAGGGCGTCGTGATCGTAAGGCGGGATCACCTGCGTATGCAGCGTGATCACCGGCTTTTCGCCCACCAGCCACAGGTGAACGTGGTGCACGTTGCGTACCTCAGGAATATCACGCGTTAACGCCCGCTTCAGCTTCTCCACGTCCAGCTGCGGCGGCGTCCCTTCCAGCAGTTCATGAAAACTCTCTTTCAGCAGCGCCCAGGCGCTGCGCAGCACCAGCACCGCCACCAGCAGCGACAGGATCGGGTCGATGGGCGTCCAGCCGGTAAACATAATAATCAGCGCGGCAGCAATGGCGCCGACGGAACCCAGCAGATCGCCCAGCACGTGCAGCGCGGCGGCGCGAACGTTAATGTTCTTCTCTTCGCTACCGTGATGCAGCAGCCAGAAAGAGAGCAGGTTCGCCAGCAGGCCCGCTACGGCAATGCCCAGCATAAAGCCACCGGCCACGGGTTCGGGATGCATAAAGCGCTGGACGGCTTCCCAGACGATCAGCGCGGTAATCACGATCAAAGCGATAGCATTGATAAACGCGGCCAGCGTAGTCAGCCGCAGCAGACCGAAAGTGTGGCGTGCGTTTGGCTTGCGGCTGGCGAACTGCACGGCCAGCAGTGCCATCAGCAGCGCGGCGGCGTCCGTGAGCATGTGTCCGGCATCGGCCAGCAGCGCCAGCGAGCCGGAAAGCAGGCCGCCAACAACTTCCGCGACCATAAAAACAGCCGTGACCAGAAAGGCGGCCAGTAAACGATTGCGGTTTCCGCCGCTATGAGAATGCGAATGCGCCATAAGTATCCATCTTTTCAATAAACCTGCTTTATCATAACAAGGAATGGAGCATGCCCGTGACGGGCTTTTTTATTGTGAATGCGCTGGGGCGGCCAATAAAAAAAGGAGAGCCTCAGCTCTCCTTTTGTCATCCGCGGCTAACTTACTGCGAGGTGCCGTCGGTTTTTCTGTCAGTGCCCGGGCCTACTTTCTGGTTAATGTCAGGACATTTACCGTCTTTGCACTGGGTATTTTTATCGATCTCATCCGCGGTCATTTTCTTTTTAGCGTGATGGGTCGTTTTGTGCGTGGTATCGGCAGTGGCGTCGCCGGTATTATTGATATGGCTGTTATCAACGTTGTTCGGCGCAATATTCTGTTTTGCGCTGCCCGCTGCGGCCCCGGCGTCTGCCGCCTGGTTAGCGGTACCGTTGTTGCTGCCCGCCGCCATGGCGGAAGCGCTACCCAGAGTCATTGCTGCTGTCAGGAAAACGATTGCAAACTTTTTCATCATCTTACTCCGTTAATTTTTTTTGCGTCTTGGCGAACCAAACCCTGCTAAAAAAGCGGTTTGCATAAAGTGGAAGAGGCAACCTCTCCTTACGCAAGCGATACGCGGCGATAAAGCAGGCGATCCCTGTGCGTTTTTTTTAAGTATTAACAAGTTAAAGTGTAGTAAAAAGCGCGAAAACGGCAACTCCTACTGATAATAATTTGTGCAAAGTCGATTTACAGGCTGGGGTTCACGCGATAAATTGGTCTGGATGCGCCTGGTGTGCAGTACGGCTCAGTAACTATCTGGAAATATTATGAATTATCAGAATGATGACTTAAGAATTAAAGAAATAAAAGAACTTTTACCTCCCGTTGCGCTGCTTGAAAAATTTCCTGCCACGGAGACGGCGGTTAAAACTGTCGCTGATACCCGCCAGGCCATTCACCGTATCCTGCAAAAAAATGACGATCGCCTGCTGGTGGTGATCGGCCCTTGCTCAATTCACGATACCGAGGCCGCAAAGGAGTATGCTGCCCGTCTGCTGAAGCTGCGCGCAGAGCTGAGCGACTCGCTGGAAGTGGTCATGCGCGTTTACTTTGAAAAACCGCGCACCACGGTTGGCTGGAAAGGGCTGATCAACGATCCGCATATGGATAACAGCTATCAGATCAACGACGGTCTGCGCATTGCGCGCAAGCTGCTGGTGGACATCAACGATACCGGCCTACCGGCGGCGGGCGAATTTCTGGATATGATCACGCCGCAGTACGTGGCCGATCTGATGAGCTGGGGCGCGATTGGCGCGCGCACTACCGAATCTCAGGTGCACCGCGAGCTTTCCTCCGGGCTTTCCTGTCCGGTCGGCTTCAAAAACGGCACCGACGGCACCATTAAAGTGGCTATTGATGCGATCAATGCCGCCAGCGCGCCGCACTGCTTCCTGTCGGTGACCAAATATGGACACTCCGCCATTGTGGAAACCAGCGGCAACGGCGACTGCCATATCATTCTGCGCGGCGGCAAAGAGCCGAACTACAGCGCGCAGCATGTGGAAGAAGTGAAGACAGGCCTGGCGAAAGCGGGCCTGGAGCCGCAAATTATGATCGACTTCAGCCATGCCAACAGCAGCAAGCAGTTTAAAAAGCAGCTGACCGTGGCGGACGACGTGGCGCAGCAGATTGCGGGCGGCGAAAAAGCGATTATCGGCGTAATGATCGAGAGCCATCTGGTTGAAGGCAATCAGAGCCTGGAAAGCGGCGAGCCGCTGGTCTACGGCAAGAGCGTGACCGATGGCTGCATCGGCTGGGAAGATACTGAAACCGTGCTGCGCCAGCTGGCAGAGGCGGTGAAAGCGCGTCGCGGATAAGTTTCCCGTACGCGACATAAAAAAATCCGCCTTTCGGCGGATTTTTTTATTGGCTCTTACTTCGCTTTACCCTGATTCGCTACGGCGGCGGCTTTAGCCGCGATCTCGTCCGCATCGCCCAGATAGTAGTGCTTGATTGGCTTGAAGTTTTCGTCGAACTCATACACCAGCGGCACGCCGGTTGGGATGTTCAGCTCAAGGATCTCTTCTTCGCTCATGTCGTCCAGGTATTTCACCAGCGCGCGCAGCGAGTTGCCGTGTGCAGCAATGATCACTTTCTCGCCTTTCTTCATGCGCGGCAGAATAGACTCGTTCCAGTAAGGCAGCACGCGATCGATGGTCAGCGCCAGGCTTTCGGTAGTCGGCAGCTGCTCGGCAGTTAGCGCGGCGTAGCGCGGGTCGTGGCCAGGGAAACGTTCGTCAGCGCGATCCAGCTCCGGCGGCGTGACGGCAAAGCCGCGACGCCACTGTTTAACCTGCTCGTCGCCATATTTCTGCGCGGTTTCCGCTTTATCCAGACCCTGCAGCGCACCGTAGTGACGCTCGTTCAGACGCCAGGATTTTTCAACCGGCAGCCAGGCCTGATCCACTTCGTCAAGAATGTTCCACAGCGTGTGGATGGCACGTTTCAGCACGGAGGTATAAGCGAAATCGAAGGTAAAGCCTTCTTTTTTCAGCAGCTGACCCGCCGCTTTCGCTTCGGTACGCCCTTTATCGGACAGATCGACATCGTACCATCCGGTAAAGCGGTTTTCGTTGTTCCACTGGCTTTCGCCGTGACGTACCAGAACCAGCTTAGTTACAGCCATAGCTTAACTCCTTAATAATCTGACGTTTCTAAGATAACGGAAAGCGAAAATTGCCGACGCAATTTTAACTGGTCATTACCATAGCGGAAATCTGCGCGCCACGTAAGCCTGCCGCAGGCGCGATGCACGTTTTTCATGCGCTTAATCAAAGCGGCGTCAGGCGATAACGCGTTTCTGACTGATACGATTCACCTGGCTGCAGCCAGCAGTCGGGCTGCGGCCATTCCGGATGATTAGGCGAGTCGGGTAAAAACTCGCTCTCCAGCGCAATGCCCTGAAAGGCAGTATAGACGTCCTGCTCGCGAGCCGGGGTGCCTTCCAGATAATTTCCTGAATAGAACTGTAGCGCAGGCGCGGTGGTAAACACGCTGAGCTTCAGCCTGCCGTCGGCCGACCACAGCTCCGCGTCCGGCTGCGTATCGTCGCCGCCGTTCAGCAGAAACGCGTGATCGTAGCCTTTGACCGCGCGCTGATCGTCATCCAGCAGGAAGTCCTGCGCCACCGTTTTGATCTCTCTGAAATCAAAGCCGGTATCGGTGACGTCGGTCAGCAGGCGGTTGGGAATGCCTTCGCTGTCGACCGGCAAATAATGGTCGGCACGCAGGCGCAGGCGATGATGGCGCGCGTCGCCGTGCTGCGCATCCAGATTGAAATAGGCGTGGTTGGTCAGATTAACCGGACAGGCCTGGTCCACCGTGGCGTGATAGCGGATCGTGAGCGTATTGTCCTCTTCCAGCCGATAGCGCAGGGTAACCTGGAGATGGCCGGGATAGCCCTGATCGCCGTCAGGGGAATTCAGCTGATATTCGACTTCCTGGCCGGTCTGGCTGACGATCTGCCAGCGACGGGCGTGAAAGCCCTGTGGCCCGCCGTGCAGCTGATGTTTCCCCTGATTGGCCGCCAGCTGCCAGCGCTGCTCGCCTGCACTGATAGCGGCGTTAGCGATACGGTTGGCGTAGCGGCCAACCGTTGCGCCCAGATAGGCGGTCTGATTAAGGTAGTCGGCCGGCGTGGCACAGCCCAGCAGCGCTTCGCGCACGCTGCCGTCTTTCATCGGCACGCGCGCGGAAAGCCAGGTGGCGCCCCAGTCCATAAAGGTCGCTACCATGCCGCCCGCGTTGCGCAGCGTTGTGATGCGCCACGGCTGGCCGTCTGGCGCATGCGAGTGACTCAGCATGGGCCCGCTCCTTCAGAGGCTTTGCAGACGTAGAAAGTTTCTTTAATGCCGGACTGCGCCTCGTACTGCTCCGCCACGGCCGCTTTCACGCTGTCGACCAGATCCAACGGCATCAGCGCCACCACGCAGCCGCCAAAGCCGCCGCCGGTCATGCGCACGCCGCCGCGATCGCCCAGGCTGTTTTTCACAATGGTTACCAGGGTATCGATTGGCGGCACGGTGATTTCAAAATCGTCGCGCATGGAAGCGTGAGATTCCGCCATCAGCACGGCGATGCGCGCCAGATCGCCCTTCGCCAGCGCATCCGCCGCTTCCAGCGTGCGGGCGTTTTCGGTCAGCACGTGGCGCACGCGTTTGGCGACCAGCGGGTCAAGCTCATGCTCCATCGCTGCAAACTGCGCCAGATCGACATCGCGCAGCGAACTTTTGTTAAAGAATTTTGCGCCCGCTTCGCACTGCTGACGGCGAGTGTTGTACTCACTGCCCACCAGGTTACGGCGGAAGTTAGAGTTGATGATCACTACTGCGATATCTTCCGGCATCGGCACCGGACGCGTGCCCAGCGTGCGGCAGTCGAGCAGCATCGCATGATCTTTCTCGCCCAGCGCCGAGATCAGCTGATCCATGATGCCGCAGTTACAGCCGACAAACTGGTTTTCCGCTTCCTGGCCGTTTACGGCAATCTGCGCGCCGTCCAGCGGCAGCGCATACAGATGACGGAACACGGTGCCGACCGCCACTTCCAGCGAGGCAGAAGAGCTGAGGCCCGCGCCCTGCGGCACGTTGCCTGCAATCACCATATCCACGCCGTTGAAGTCAGGAATGCGTTTTTGCAGGTGCTTGACCACGCCGCGCACGTAGTTTGACCACATCTGCGTGTCATGCGGAGTAATCGCCTCGTCCAGCGAAAAAATATCTTCCTGATTTTCATAGTCGGCGGCGATGACGCGTACCTGGCGATCGTCGCGTTTGGCGCAGGCGATCACGGTCTGATAATCAATAGCGCAGGGCAGCACAAAACCATCGTTATAGTCGGTGTGCTCGCCAATCAGGTTAACGCGGCCCGGCGCCTGGATAGTTTGCGGCGCGGCATAGCCAAATTTTTCGCTGAAAATCTGTTGGGTCAGGGTTTTTAAACTCATGGTTATGCTCCGGTCTCGCGGAAATGAATATCGCTGACGGCACGCAGCCGTTCAGCCGCCTGTTCCGCCGTTAAATCACGTTGGGTTTCGGCCAGCATTTCATAGCCAACCATAAACTTGCGCACCGTGGCGGAACGCAGCAGCGGCGGGTAAAAATGCGCGTGAAGCTGCCAGTGGTCGTTGGCGTCGTCGTTGAACGGCGCGCCGTGCCAGCCCATAGAGTAGGGGAAGGAGCACTGGAACAGATTGTCATAGCGGCTGGTCAGCTTTTTCAGCGCCACGGCCAGATCGGCCCGCTGCGCGTCCGTTAAGTCGGTCAGGCGCTTGACGTGTGCTTTCGGCAGCAGCAGCGTCTCGAACGGCCAGGCGGCCCACCAGGGCACCACGGCCAGCCAGTGGTCGGTTTCCACCACCGTGCGGCTGCCGTCATTCAGCTCGCGACTGGCGTAATCCACCAGCATCGGCGACTGCTTTTTCGCAAAATAAGCGCGCTGGAGATCGTCCTCGCGTTTGGCTTCGTTAGGCAGGAAGCTGTTGGCCCACACCTGGCCGTGAGGATGCGGATTGGAGCAGCCCATCGCTGCGCCTTTGTTCTCAAACACCTGTACCCACGGGTAGTGCTGACCCAGATCGGCAGTCTGCTCTTGCCAGGTGCGAACCACGTCTTCCAGCGCGGAAACCGACAGCTCCGGCAGCGTTTTGCTGTGATCCGGTGAAAAGCAGATCACCCGGCTGGTGCCGCGCGCGCTTTCGCAGCGCATCAGCAGGTCGTCGCTCTCCGGCGCGTCCGGCGTATCGGTCATCAGCGCGGCAAAGTCGTTGGTAAACACATAGGTGCTGGTGTAATCGGGATTTTTATCGCCGGTTACGCGCGTGTTGCCGGGGCAAAGAAAGCAGTCCGGATCGTGCGCAGGCAGCTTCTCCTGAGAAGGCGTCTCCTGTGCGCCCTGCCAGGGGCGTTTGGCACGATGCGGAGAAACCAGAATCCACTGATCGGACAGTGGGTTATAGCGGCGATGCGGATGATCGACCGGATTAAATTTCTGCATATTGAGTCCTGATTACTTTGTAATGCCTGCAAGCCTGAAAGAAAAATAGCACAGCGCGAAACGATAAAGCGTGATCGAGTGTGAATAAATGGAATCGTTTACACAAGATGAAAATTCCTAAGAGGCAGGTTTCAAGGCTGTTTAATCCATAAATTCCTTTCCCGCTACGGTTGAAAGTGGTAGCGGTTACACAGGGCGTGCCGCCTGTCGACAGGGCAGGGGAAATCTATGGCGGGTAAATATCAGATTAATCGGATGACGCTCTGACACACCGGCATCTTAAAACCATCGTTGGTGTTTAGTGCCAACATACTAAGGCTGCGCGAACTATTAGTGCCAACATACTAAAAGAACGAAAAGAGTAGCGCTAACATCCAGGCAGGCGAACGTTCGCCGCTTGTCAGGACGTATAGACGAGGCCCGACCGTCGAACACAGGGATACGCGTGCCGAGGCTCCAGGAACGGACTTACGCCATGTCTACGTCATGCATGGCGCAGTTGGTATATACCAAAAAGTGTAGCGGTACTATACGCGGTTATTCAGGCCGTACAGGGGCAGATAATCATGGCTTTACTCGGTAGAATAATGTCGAAATCTACGAACCAGATATGAGCGACTGTGTTACTGGCCATTATGGGAGTGCGCCTTTTTTTAAAAGCACTAAGTGTTGGGGATGAAATAAACGGTCTGTTCTTAATTCAGGCTACAATCACAAGAAAACAATCATTATAAAAATACAGTATATTTTGGGTTGTCGAAGGTACTCATATGTCGTATAAAACATGCGTAAGGACTGATTTGTCAGATAAGTAAAGCATAGTGGAACGCACGTTTTAAAATTTCTTTGGTACTCAACAAGGCGAGGGTTTCTGATATTAACGCTCAGTTTTATTGAGCAGCATAGAGAAATAAATGGAGATTTTTTATATGGATATGCGTAACTTTGAACAATGCAGGAAGATGACAAAATCCCCTTCATGGACTTTCCTTGATGTATTCCGTTGGAAAATACTTCCTGAAAGATTCGGCGGTGGCAGATCTTATGCCAGAGGTTTTAAAGATACCTGGGTCAAAAAACAGAGTTTGCTTATCAGATCGGCTGCTCTTCGCTATAAACTGCCCCCAGAATTACTTGCTGGTGTCTGCTGGATTGAGGTAGGCGGTGATCCAGATATTATAGATCGTTTTGCTTTTGAAGTTCGCTTCATAGACTGGAGCGGCCCAGTCTGTATCGATCGTAATCTTACTGTAACCTCTCCGCCGGCTAAAACCTCGTTTGGCTTTGTCAGCATGCAACTGCGTACAGCAGCTAAAACTATGGGCCTTAATGCAGACAAGATGAGTACATCAGAACTCCGCTCGCTATCACGGTGTCTTGAAAAAGATGCCTATAACATTACCCTCGCGGCTATGCACTTACGCCAGCTTGCTGACTATGACAAGTTACCCTCTCGGCTCAGTATGAATGATGTGAGAATTATTGGAGCCAGATATAACCGGGGCACCAATCCGAGTCTGGAAAGCATCAAAAAAGATACGCGATATGGTGATTTTATTGTCAAAAACTGGCAGCATTTTACCAGACTGGTCTCGTAACAGGGTCATGATTTTATGAATAAGTTTTTTAGAATTGCATTTATTCTTTTTTATCTGGTTTGCATGGTGCTGATTTATTTATCTATGGTTGATAAATACGATGTTATCTACGATATGGATTCGACTATTCCGCAAGGTTCATTAAATAATAACAGGGGTAATGGAAACGTTTTTGGTGGGCTGGCACTATCATTTATATTCATACTTTACATGGTCTTTTTTTACGTTGAAAAATCCAAAAAATGGAAATGTTTAACAGGCATCATGACGGCACTGATATGTCTGTTTTTCTTCATCAGATAAGCCTTATATAGATTTTTGCAAAATTTTAGCAGGCTTCAGATTTACATATTCATCCCGCGCCCACGCCAGCCAGACTGGCCCTACATACTATGCAAGAGTTGCCCACGTACATCACGCCATGCCGTTACTTCGATGCGCTATCCTTTCTTTGAACAGGCAGCCTGAGCCAGCCTGACGGCTGACCCTAAGCTCGCCTCAGAGCCTGTCCTGCTGATAGCGATAGCCGTCACCGTCCGGCACGAACGTCAGGCGATGGGTGATGCACTGTGGCGCATCTTCAGCATGGTGCGAAACGAAAAGAAGCTGCGTGGCGCCTTCGCCAATCAGCACGTCAACAAAGCGGCGCACGAGCTGGCGGTTGATCGAATCCAGCCCCTGTAGCGGCTCGTCCAGGATCAGCAGAGCCGGATGCTTGACCAGCGCGCGGGCTATCAGCACCAGCCGCTGCTGCCCCCATGACAGACTCTGAAAAGGCGCGTCCGCCACGGCACGCATCCCCAGCAGCTGTAGCCACTGCTCCGCCAGCTTTTGCTGCCGATCGGAAACGGCCTGATAAATACCGATAGAGTCAAAATAGCCGGAAAGGATCACGTTGCGCACGCTGCTGCTGACGCGGTAATCCAGATGCAGGCTGCTGCTGACGTAGCCAATATGCTGTTTGATATCCCAGATGGTTTCGCCGCTGCCGCGACGGCGGCCAAACAGCGTTAAGTCATTGCTGTAGCCCTGGGGATGATCGCCCGTTACCAGGCTCAGCAACGTTGATTTTCCCGCGCCATTCGGGCCGACGATCTGCCAGTGTTCGCCCGCCTGCACCGTCCAGTCAAGATGGTTAAGAACAGGGCGATCGTTATAAGAGACTACGCCGTCCCGCAGCACCACTAGCGGCGTCTGCGATGACAGCGCCGTTTTTGCCGATGCGTCGTCCGCTTCCGGTAGCGCCATCCCCTGCAGGTTTTCACTGTGTGCCAGCTGGGCGACCAGCGCCTCGGCCAGGATTGCTTCGCGTGCGCCTACATGCGTCAGCTCACATTCGGCCAGCACGCCAACCTGTTCGACAAAGTCGGGAATATCGTCAAAACGGTTCAGCACCAGCACCAGCGTGTGCCCCTGCTGGTGGAGCTGCGCCAGAACCTGGGCCAGATTGGCGCGCGACGCAACGTCCAGCCCGTCAAAAGGCTCGTCGAGGATCAGCAGGTCCGGCTCGGCCATCAGCGCCTGGCAGAGCAGCGTCTTGCGGGTTTCGCCGGTCGAGAGATATTTAAAACGACGATCGAGCAACGAAGCGATGCCAAAGGTTTCCGCCAGCTGACGACAGCGTGCCTCATCGCGCACCTCCTGCTGAATAATGTCGGCAGCGGTGCGGCCGGTATCTTCTTCATCCGGGCTGAGCATATCGGTGTTGTTACGCTGCCATTCCTCGGAAACCAGCTTCTGCAACTGCTCAAGCGAAAGACGAGTGGGGCGGAAAGTGTTGACGACTTCGCCTCGTGCGGCGGCAAGCTCGCCCGCAAGGGCGCGCGCGAGGGAAGATTTGCCGCTGGCGTTAGCGCCCACAAAAGCCCAGCTTTCGCCAGCCCGGATCGTCAGCGACGGCAGCATCAGGTTACGGGTCGCGCTAAGATGAAACGTGCCTTGCGAAATTTGCAACGTAGACATTGTTTATTCCATTTTATGCATTATTCCCTTCACTATCAACGCTGAGCGGCGGCGCTGTCAAATGGTGCCGCCGTTTTCAGAGCAGCGTGGCGATAATCACGCGATCGGCATTAAAATGTGCTGTTACCGCCGCGCCAGGCTGAAGATTTTGCTCCTGCGCGCGCTGGTTGGTTAAGGTAGCGCACAGCGTTTCGCCGCCCGGCAGCGCGATCAGCGCTTCACTGTGGGCCTCGCCCTTAATCAACTCGCTCAGTACGCCGTCGAGCTGGTTATCGGCCTTGCTCGCGGATTGGGTCACGTCTATCCACGGCGCTTTTATCAGCACCAGCACCTCTTTGCCCGGCGTGAGTTCAAGGCGATTGGCGCTCTGTTCAGTCAGCGCGGCTTTGATGCGCGTCTCGCCGTTGGCCAGCAGGATCTCAACATGCTGCTGCACCGTCTGCGCGTCGCGCTGCACCAGCGTGCCGAAAAGCTGGTTGCGGGCGCTGGTTTGCAGCGAAAACCGGGCGATGGCGCCCAGCAGGCTGCCCAGCGGCACGTCATCCTGCAATACATCGAACGCTTTCTGCTGAATCTGCTCCAGCAGCGCGAAAAGCTGAATCAGTCTGTCACCGTAGGCGGTGACCTGCGCGCCGCCGCCGCCTTTGCCGCCCGTGGCGCGCTCTACCAGCGTGCGGTCGGCCAGCGTGTTCATCTCGTTAATTGCATCCCAGGCGCTTTTATAGCTGATCCCGGCCATTTTCGCGCCCTGGCTGATGGAGCCGGTCGCGGCGATCTGTTTAAGCAGTTCGATACGGCGGGGATCGGCGAAAAGCCGCTGCTGTAATTTCAGGATCAGGGAAAGCTCAGCCTGCATGGTCGCTCCTGGCAAAAAAGGGTTTCCGGAATTGTACACTGTTGCGCAGGCGGGGCGTAAAAACAGGTAAAACGCACAAAAGGTCAGTGCACTTTTATCCGCTACGGATACAATAACTTCTTTTATTCAGTGAGGAAAAATACCATGCTGGAATTACTCATCGGTCTTGCAGAAGCGATCCTCATGGTTCCCGTGGTGATGGCGATAATCCTTGGCCTGATCTATGGCCTTGGCGAAGTCTTTAACGTCATTTCAAAGTTTGGTCATCGCAACGAGCAGCCTGCGAAAGAACGCCGCTAGATCCCTGCCCGATACGCCCGGCGACACCGGGCGCTATTTTTTGCGAGCCGCCTCAACTTCTCTCCGTTTATGCCGATAATCTTTATGACACCGGTTGTTAAATCGTTATAGTGAAGGCTACATAACGAGACCTTCGGAGAAGACCATGTCTGTGAAATTACGCCATTTCTTGATCGGTGCCGTGGTAACGGCAAGCCTGACCGGCCAGGCCGTAGCGGCTGAAAAAATTACCGTTTTTGCCGCCGCCTCCTTAACCAACGCGTTGCAGGATATCGCTAATCGCTACCAGCAGGGAAAAGAGGTAAAAATTGTCTCCTCTTTTGCCTCTTCTTCTACGCTGGCGCGGCAGATAGAGCAGGGCGCGCCCGCCGATCTTTTTATCTCTGCCGATCAGCAGTCGATGGATTACGCGGCGCAGAAAAAAAGCATTGAAGAAGCCAGCCGCTATACGCTGTTAGGCAACGAGCTGGTGCTGGTAGCGCCGAAAGAAGCGAAATCGCCGCGAGTCACGCTGTCGAAAAACACCGACTGGAAAAGCCTGTTGCAGGGCCAGCGTCTGTCCGTAGGCGATCCCGATCATGTTCCGGCAGGGCTCTACGCCAAGGAAGCATTGCAGTCGCTGGGCGCCTGGTCAACGCTGGAGCCGATGCTGGCGAGAGGCAACAGCGTGCGCGCCGCGCTGGCACTGGTGGAGCGCAATGAAACGCCTTACGGCATCGTGTATGGCTCCGATGCGGTAGCCAGCAGCAAAGTGGCCGTGGTTGGCGTTTTCCCGGCAGACAGCCACAAGCCGGTGGAATATCCAATGGCGAAAGTGAAAGGGCATGATACCGCCGGCGTCGCCGCGTTTTATCATTATCTGAAAGGGCCGGAAGCTGCGGCCGTATTTAAACACTACGGATTTACGCCTCTGTGATATTAAGCGATCCCGAATGGCAGGCGGTTCTGCTCAGCCTGAAAGTCTCCAGCGTGGCGGTGCTGTTCAGCCTGCCGTTGGGCATAGCAGCGGCCTGGGTGCTGGTACGCTGCCGGTTTCCCGGCAAGACGCTGCTCGACAGCCTGATCCACCTGCCGCTGGTGCTGCCGCCGGTGGTGGTCGGCTATCTGCTGCTGATTGGATTCGGCAGACGCGGCTTTATCGGCCAGTATCTCTACGACTGGTTCGGCTTTACCTTCGCCTTTAGCTGGCGCGGCGCGGCGCTGGCCTCTGCCGTGGTCGCTTTTCCGCTGATGGTACGGGCAATTCGCCTGGCGTTGGAAGGCGTTGACGGTCGGCTGGAGCTGGCGGCGCGCACGCTGGGCGCAGGCCGCTGGCGGGTGTTTTTCACCATCACCTTGCCGCTGACGCTGCCCGGCATTATCGCCGGCACGGTGCTCGCCTTCGCCCGTTCGCTGGGCGAATTCGGCGCGACCATCACCTTTGTGTCCAATATTCCTGGCGAAACCCGCACGCTTCCTTCCGCCATGTATACGCTGATTGAAACGCCGGGCGCGGAAAACGCGGCGGCCAGGCTTTGCCTGATCGCTATTGCGCTGGCGCTTTGTTCGCTGTGGCTGGCGGAATGGCTGGCGCGTCGGGGACGCAAAAAGTTGGGGATGCCATGTTAGAGCTTGATATTGTCCAGCGCCTTGGCGACCACACTTTGCAGGTAAACGCAAACATACCGGCGCAAGGCATCACGGCTGTTTTCGGCGTCTCTGGCGCCGGCAAGACGTCACTTATTAACGCTATCGGCGGCCTGACCACGCCGCAGGAAGGACATATTTCCCTGAACGACAGGGTGCTGTTCGATGCTCAGACCAGCGTGAACCTGCCGCCGGAAAAGCGCCGTATCGGCTATGTTTTTCAGGATGCGCGCCTCTTTCCGCACTACAAGGTGAAAGGCAACCTGGAATACGGCATGGCGAAAACGATGCGCTCGCAGTTCGATGAACTGGTAGCGCTGCTAGGCATCGGCGAGCTGCTGTCGCGTTTTCCTTTTTCGCTGTCCGGCGGAGAAAAACAGCGGGTGGCGATAGGCCGCGCTCTGCTCAGCGCGCCGGAAATTTTGCTGATGGATGAGCCGCTGGCCTCGTTGGATCTGCCGCGCAAGCGTGAGCTGCTGCCCTATTTGCAGGCGCTGGCGAAACAGGTGGCCATTCCGGTGCTGTACGTCAGCCACAGCCTTGAAGAGATTATCCAGCTGGCGGATAACGTGCTGGTGCTGGATAAAGGCGAAGTGAAAGCGCTGGGCGCGCTGGAAAAAGTCTGGGCCAGCAGCGCCATGCGGCCGTGGCTGCCGCGCGCGGAGCAAAGCAGCGTGCTGCGCGTTCAGGTGCTGGAGCAGCATCCGCACTATGCGATGACGGCCCTTTCGCTGGGCGATCAGCATATCTGGGTTAACCGCATCGACGCGCCGCTGAAAACGCCGCTGCGCATTCGCATTCAGGCCGCCGACGTCTCGCTGGTGCTGCAGCCGCCGCTGAACAGCACTATCCGCAACGTCATTCCGGCGCAGGTCGGCGAGCTGCTGGATATCGATAATCAGGTCGAGGTGAAGCTGCTGATAGGGCAAAGCGAACTCTGGGCGCGCATTACGCCCTGGGCGCGGGATGAGCTGATGATTAAACCGGGCATGTGGCTCTACGCCCAGATCAAAAGCGTGGCGATCGCCGCCTGACGGGGACAGTTGCCGTGTGATCGTTTCGTTGACGCAGGTATCGCTTTTCGCCCGCGTCAACAGGCGGACACTATGAGCAAAGCCGCTAAAGCACTTCCTGATAAATAGTCTGTGCAATCCCCAGCGCCAGACTGCTGCCGATCGCCTGCCATCGGCAAGGCCGCTACAGCACTT
>NZ_JARUWZ010000046.1:0-25301 GCF_030433775.1 Erwinia sp. PsM31 | reverse complement strand
CAAATGTCACCGATAGAATATGAAAACCAGTATTATCAACGGCTCGGAAGTGTCTAGATTATCCGTGGCGATTCAAGCTGTTAGTTCAACGATACTCAATCCTCTCAAAAGTAATGTCATTTATACAGCAATACGAACTGGCAACTCTGAAACACCAGAGTTTCCTGAGGTAAATTCTCAAAACTCGGCAAGAAAACCGCAATTTAAACCTCTTTAAACGGCTAGTTTTCAGATAGTTAAAATGATTCTCTAAGCCAAACACAACAAATATTTTCATTTCAAATCAGATTGATAGATAAAAACGATCGATCGTTATTACTGATCAATTATCTATTGATGATAGTCATTGACTATCAAAAGAAAGCAATCGATCGGTATAAATGATTTGCTAGACCCTGTTTCCTAGCCGTAATGTAACTTCAAAAGAAACCACCTAGCACACTGATTTATCAGCAGAATAAGCTGATGCATACGTGCGCCTTTGATTCAGAGAAACTAACCTCGGACGAACCTATGACAGCAACAACTGAAGTAAAACAGCCCAACTTCCTTATGATGAAACGGGTATGGATTGCAATTGCACTTCCGATTGTCATTTTCTATTTCTCTGGAATTCAGGGGTTGGTCCAGCTTGCAATCGTATGGATTTTCGCAAGCATCATGCTCTTGATGTTTGCCTACAAAAAATTCCGAATTAAGAAGTGGAATGCCAGCACCAGAGATGTGTTCGGAGAGTCTGACGGCATGTGGAGCCATGAGTTCGGTTCAACTGCTATGAAGCTCGATGAAAAACGGGGACTGATCCATCTCAAGGAAGAGAACAAACAAAAAACCTATCCGTTCTCAGCAATCAAAGAGTGGCGATACGATTTGTCTACTACGAGAGAACGGGCTGGTATCAACAAAGAACTCGACCGCACTCATGATTTCAGAGAGTCAGGCTTTTACATCGCAGTAGATGATGTTCAGCATCCTGAGTGGAGAGTAATGTTTTTCCCGCAGCATGGCGACTTCAACTCTCAGGAAGGCATTCGAGATACGGAGCTTCAGCTTAAAAGATGGATGCATATCTTTGACAACTTAATTAACAGATAAATTTTATTTATTATTTATCAGTGACTTAAAAAACCAATCGCCTGATTGGTTTTTTTAGGCTGCTGACGAAGTTTGGTGAAAAAGTTGCTATAAACTTTGGCGATATGATACCTATTATAGGCGGAATCATAGAGGGCACTTTCGATAGTGTATCAACAAATATTGTTGGAAATGTCGCTCGCAAAACCTTCATTGAAAATAGTCCTTTGATAAAAACGGGCGATGAAAAATTGAATAAGGATGTTAGAAAGTGCTTAGTAACGTAGATTCAAATAAAGAAAAATATCATTCACTATTTTTTAAATTATTAAATTTAGTTCCTATAGCTGGACTGATATATTCATTAGGTGTCACAAGTTTATGGATATACTTTGACAGATTAGGAAGACTTGACGTTTTCCATGCTGCATTAGAAGGTGAAAAATCATTTGACATAATAACAGCTTCTCTATTTATATCGCTTTTTCTTTTTTTATTAATTTTTTACACCCCGTCTTTGCTTATGGTGGTTTGTTTTAATAATAAGTTTTATAAAAAAGACGGTTTCCCTGAAACAATTGAGTATTCTATAAAAGCTGTATTTATAACCTCACTTTTGACTTTAGCTATATTTTTAACTGGCACTTACTTTTTTTCTTTAGATCCCACACGAACTGAAATGCTATTAAGTTTCATAGCAATAATAGTAATCAACTTAACCTCCCTTTACCTAAGCAAAAGGAAGGAAATAAAACAAAATAGAATCAGTCTCATGAGAAAGCTCAAGGCCTATTTCTTAATAACACCTATATCAATTACCATTATATCACTTGCTCCAATAACGGCATTGGCACTTTTTATACCGTTATTGAAAATAAATAATGAAACATCACCACTTAGCTTTATGAGTGTCGTAATGATCTCTGTTGTTGTTATAATGTTCTCTCAGATACCTGCAACTATTTTTCTGAGAGATGACAAAAAAACATCATCTTTTAAAAGAGAATGTTTGGCCATAGGATTTGCGCTGCTATTATTAATTCCTATTTCTTTTGTTATAAAACCAATACCTATAATAATTATAGATATAACCATGAAATTAGCAGGTTTAACTGATTATAGAGAGCATAATTATTTCATTAAATCAGGAGACTACTCTGAAAAGATTTTTAACAACCCTGTTTGGCAAAAAGAAGCTGATAAAAGTGAAAACAAATACACAATAAAAGGTATTACTTTTTTCGCTTATAAAAATGTCAGCTTAGTATGTCCATTGGGCATTGAAAAAACATACAAAGAAGCAAGGAAATTTTCAATATTTGATCCAAGCTTTGACACGGACATTTTGAAGGAGTTGGAAAGAAAAATGCAGTCATGTTTTGTTTTTGATAAAAACAAAATCATTCAATGGAATGACATGAGTTAAATAAATTAAAGGATCGTAATTATTTTTATAAATATGATCCTGCTTTCTAATCTTTAGTTATTAATCCATACGTAGCAATTTTCTTTCATGCCATCTTTTTCATTTGCAGAACACTCGCCCTAAGTTAAGTGTAAAGATCATATGGCATATTTATTGTATCGCCATATTGAATAAAAAGTATATCCTATACCTTTTTCTTCAATTTGAAACCATCCGCTTTAAGCTCTGGTGAAGGCGTAAAGCTTTTTTTTTGAGTAGCAAATATTCTTTCTACTTCATACTCATTCCAGATAATGTATTCAATAATAAACTTATAGAAATACAGCACTCGTTCAAGACTGACAGTTGAAGGTATTGTATAGAAGTTTGGACTGAGTAAAGCAGAACTCAAAACTGCAATAATGTTGTTTGGTCCCTTCAGGTAGGGATTCTGATAGTCTTGCTGATACTTCAAAAAGTATCCAACACAGAACAGGTAGGCATCTTTTACGATTTTTTCTTTATTGCAGTCTGATTCATCGTATCTAAGAATGAAGCGATTGAGAAGTATCAAAAATTTCTGATCTGGCAAATATCTGTTTAATTTATTCATAGTAGCATCCTTGCTTTTGTGAATGTCATCCTGACATTTAAAGAAATATCATAATATTACAAGTAGTCATACCCGATTTAAGAAGAAAAACTAATAAAGCCTTATTGAATAAGTAATACAGCGCCGCCAAAAACTAATTTGGAAAGTATTCTGTTAAGTTTTTATGTTTTTTGATGTTAAAACTTTACATTTTTTAAATCATGAGATTTTAAATAAATATTCATCTTGCCGCTCTCCCATAGTAAATATCTTCCACCTGATTCCAGTATTCCTCTTGAATAACTTTAGCTTTACTGCGGAGTTCATCTCCCATATGAATTATCAATGCTCCTCTTTCCAACATGTCACATAGCAAAATTTTACTTATATCTTCAGTGCTTAGCTTGAGAAGATTAATGTCATCTGTCATAAATGAATCTTCATCTGGGAGAAGACATGGCATTGTTTTCACATAATGGTCCAGCATCCCTTTTGGCACACTTAAGCTACTGAGCAATACATGATCTTCGCCTTTTTCAGTCTTTTCTACAGCGATATTAATTTCATTCTGTGTGATTTTCTTTGATAACCCTCTGAGTAACTCATTACATTTGACCACTGACATTATGGTTTCATAGATATAGTTTCGACTATCTTCATTTAACTCAGGTAAAAATTGGAATGGATTGTATTCACTATCTTCGAGGTAATAGCTCAAACATGCCACAGATTTTATACTCAATGCATCAACAGGTAATAACCTGATAGCTTCAGCATTAAAAATCTTATCAAAGCTTTTTTGACTCACCAGCCTTGAAAGATTCCCAATATTTAGGAATTCTTTGATTTCCATATTGTCCCCACATTGTCGATGTTGTTCGTCTGGAGCCTAACTATGAAGCTGTTCTCGAATTGCTAATGGTGTCAGAAATCCACTCATCGACTTCAATCTCAATGAAAGCTACTGACCTTGCGCCCAATTTGATAGGTTTAGGGAATTTATTTTCAGAAATCAATCGGTAAATCCATGCTTTCTTGTAACCTGTTTTATGCATGACTTCTGGTAAGCGGATGAGTCGTGTGGTTTGTTTAATAGATGTGTTCATGATTGTATCTCCTCGTCTTGTCGATGAGTTGATACTAAGTAGACGGGAAAAGGCTTTGAAGGGATTTGGTGGACATTTTTTTTATCTGAAATTTCTTAGCATACTTTATAGGTTAATAAAATTTTTCGCGGAGACTCTTGACAAGAGAAAAAACCTTTTGATTAACAATTTAGCATTCCTAGTGCATAACTATCGCTTTCGCTACTCCGACAGCCCCTTGAAAAACTAATTTTATAAACAAAAATTATGGATTTTAACTGCTATCAATGCCAAACTATTACTTAGCATCTATTAATATTGAAAAAAATAATAGGGATAGAGTGATAATATGTTTTCATATCCTTAACTATTAACACATAAGTTAATTAACCTCTTTAGGCCACAACACGTTTAACGGAGTCTATTATGTCTGAAACATCTTTAATTGCAGCTTTAGGGTATTTACAGGAAATAATAAAAAGAATGGCAGCAAATTCCCTTTTTCTAAAAGGGTGGAGCATGTCTTTAACTGGTGTGATTTTAGCTGTTTCAAAAAAAGAATCTGGTAATGACTATCTCACTCAGTTATGGTTATTAATTATCTTTCTAAATATACTCTTCAGTATTTTAGATGCTTACTACCTCAAGCAAGAAAGACTATTTCGTAACGAGTACAATAACAAAGTAAGTGGAATTTCAGATTTAAACGTAAAACAAAATCTTACAATCATATCTACTGAAAACGTCAACGCCAACATGTTAAATGCTTACATTTCAATAAGCGTATTACCTTTTTACAGCTCACTAATTATCTTTAGTTACTTGATAGCAAGAGGATGTTTACAATAATGTTAAATTGTTATGATATTGAAGTTGAAAACTACCAGATTGAAAACGAAGAGTTAATATATGAGACAGATGGAATTGAACTCAAACTTAAGGAAATAATAACCACACAGGCGATTGACGGTAAAGAAGTAGCAATTATAGATCACAAGGAGTTTTTGGAAAATTGGTTTCCAGATACAGGGTGCCATATTTTCATTTCTCATAGTCACAAAGATGAAAAGAAAGCTATCTATATAGCTAACAGATTGTATGAAAAGTATGGAATTAAAAGTTTTATTGATTCAAAATTCTGGGGATTTGTTGATAAAGCCATTAGTGACATTAATCATTTGCACAGTAAGTGTGATGATAATTCAAACTATCTTGACTATAAGAGAAGCATGAGGGTAGCAAGTAACTTTTATATAGTGTTAATTAATGCTCTAACTGATGGTATTTTCAAAAGTGATAGCTGTTGGTTCTTAAACACTCAGAATTCACTTAATGCAAGTAATAATGATAGTGATGGGACTTACTCACCCTGGTTATACACTGAGATGAATTTCACATCTACAGTAATAAGAACTCCTCATCCACATCGACCAAAAGTAACTCAAGAGAGCTTTGATCATGGCCTTGAGGATATGATTAAATCATCCAGTAGGGATTTTGCTTTCAAATTCTCGCCTAATAAATCACACATGCAAAAGGTTCAAAATGACAAATTGCTTAAAGTGATCTCTAACACAGAAAACATAAATGAAAATTTGGATATCGATAAAAGCAAACCTTTCCAAAACTTAGATGCTATTTATAATTTTTTTAGCTCCTCTCTACACACAATAAACGGATAGTTTATTTAATCAAATCAGACTAAAAGGCAAATTAGATAGTGAATAAATTTGCCTTCCATTTATAAAACCTCGTTAAAACTATAATTTAGCACATCCTAACCATCTCCAGTAAGATTAATAAATTAAACCACACCTTATATTTTATAATGACAAAATCAAAAAACCGATTTTTTTTATCAAATAATTTACCCTATTACAATGTTCTCAGCTGAGCTATTTTACTCTCCATTAGATGCCGATTCTTGTTGATGAAACTCTCAATATTATTACAGGTCTCACCTGACAATGCTTTTTCAGCTATTGGACGATCTGTGTCCTTTAGTTGCTCATCTCCTCTAACTTCATCTGTGAGCTTAGGATAAAGCACTCTGGAAAGGATGGTGTTTGAAAGAGAGACATCATTTAACTTAGCCCACATGAGCAGATCAATCATTGGAAGGATACGGTAGTCAACCAACTTTAGAATCTTTCCCAGACCGAAAGCCTCTTGCTTCCTGCCCTTGATTCCATACTCTTTCCTCCACACAGGAAGTAGCGCACGAAGCGAGCCTATGATTTCTTCATCTGATGAGCTTTCGAGGTCAAAGTAGGTGTATACACGGCTTTCATTGGTTCCCAGAAAAACGGTTCTCATACTTTGAGTGAGTGGCTGCTCTTTAACCTCTTTCTTAAGTTGATCAGTTCCTTTGACAAACGATTCCTGAGAGAACATCCCAAGAGATCTTTTGAGTGCTTCAACATGATTGAAGGTGATTTGTCGTATGTGAGTTTGGCTTTCCGTCAGATGAGTGTTGCTATCAAACGTTTTACTGATTAAAGGCTTACCTGCAAGGATCTGGTCAAAATAAACATCCCCTTCTCCAAAAAACTCAATTGAATCGAGGATGTTCTTTCTGACCTGTAACTCCTTATGTAAACCTTTCAAAGTGCAAGACTCAACATCAACATAGTTGTCGTAGTTAAACCAAGCCTGTAGCTCTTTGTAGATCTGAACCGTATCCATACCGAGGCCTTACATTTGTGTTTTTATAGCTCAATGTAGAAGTCAGCTCATCATCACCTTGAACCAGCTCTTCAATCAACAAGCTGTGAAACAGTAACAACGGCTGATAAAATTGAGTATAATTAAGACGCTTTTTTAAGTGTCTCACAACAGTTTTTAAGGTTATTTTTGAATGTTGGTATCTATGATGGTATAAAAAGTTTAACTTCAATTAAATACTTTAAAATCAGCAACTTAAACACCAGTTCGATTCCTGCAGGGACACCATGTACACATCTCGTGTCATGTACCGAATTCAATAAAACCCCTTGTAATCAGTGAGAAACCCTCTATTTTGGCTATGCGACGTCAACTGATGTCTACCCACTTCAATGTGAATCAATAAGCGCCTGGGGCCTAAGTGAGAGCTTGTCCTGTTCAATGGTTCCAAAATGCCCTTAAAGTTACCAGCACCTTTGAATCAATAGCCTGTATCCCCGCTGGGGCAGCGATGTATTAAATCAGCCTGTTGCTGAAAGGCTCTTTATCCTATCCCCTTTTAAAAACAACGCCTTACAGGGGTTTTTCATGATGTAATACCTTAAAAATTAACGTTAAAAGCATACGGGGATTCAAAGTCATTTGAGTCCTGACTACTCAACCTGAAATCTTGTAAATGATCATGCACGATGAAAAAAGCCACAGCATCAACAATGAAAAAATAGCTTTATAAAATAAAATCTTAGCCCCGTACCAACGCTCAACCAGAGAGCGAGTGCTCCCCTTTCTTTTTGCCCACAAATGCGCAATCCCGTTATCAAACTCAATGAGGTCGTTTTCACTCTCAATGAGCTGAAAAAGTCGTTCATCCAGCCATAGACGCCAGCAGTAGTAATGAGTCAGCAAAAAGAGTCCCATCAGCAACACGCAATCGGCTGAAAACAAAAGGTTAAAAATCAGTGCTAACGGCGGCAGCGTCAGAGCAGCGAAATAGCGCCAGCTCGACAGATGAATTTGCATGATTTTTCTGGTCATGGTGATACCTGATGACATTGCAGCTCCCTGCTGAATCTTTCCAGAACCTGGATATGAGCGGGCGTCAGTACCACCTGAGGGCGCCGGGATTTGATTAGCGCCACAGCCTGCGTTACAGACCTGGCATGCCCTTCACTCAGCAACCAGGCCGCAACAACGGTTGCGCTGCGGGATAAGCCTAAGGCGCAGCACACAAGGACACTTTTATGTCCTTGCCGCAACCGGCGGAGCCTGGCGACGGCCTGCCGGATACTCTGAATTTCCGGTGCAACTAAATCCATCATCGGATAAGCTTCCCAGCACTTTGTCCTGCAACTGATTTTATGAAATTCAGCCGTCAGGTCGAGGACAGCGGCCTGCGCCACGGTATTGTCCGGGAACCGGCCCAATGCCATGCCGTCATAAATAACGTTGCTCAGGGCTATTCGTCGGGAAAACCATTTTTTTGAAAGCCATGCCCCGGCTAAATAGGGAAACAACAGCCAGCGGGCAGAGAGGCTTAACTCGCCGTTTTTGTCTTTCTGGAACACCGACACGCCGAGTCCGGCATAGCCCGCTGCCACCACCAATAATGCCACAGCAGGCCACAGCAAAATGAAGCCCTGTGAGCGCCATAATGCCGCCAGTAAAAACACCAACCCACCAGCACAGTATTTCATGACGAGCAGCAAGGCGTGAGCAGACGGGCGCCGCCATCGCCAACGGCCTTCAACCGGAATGACATAGCTAATCATCACCCCGACAACAAACCCGCTAATTACATCAATGACATGGTGCTGCCAGGTGGTGATTACAGACGCAGCTATCAGTAAAAACCACGCACCAGAAAGCAGCCCTGCGCCTTTTCCCAGATGCTGACGAAAACGCAGCCATAGCAGCCATGTCAGGATGATATGCAGCGATGGAGCCTGGTTATAAGGCAAATCAAATTGTTCGAGCTGTTGAAACAGCCAGCCAAACATCCCCTGCGTTTCCGGGCGAATAAAGGTGTATCTCAGCGGGAACAGAAGAAAGCCTAAGCAGGCAATTAGCGATGCGGCAAGCAGCCGCCAGCCATGGCGAGTCAGTTCCTGCTTTGATGTACAGATAAACAGCGAAATACCATACAGCAGGTCTATGCTCCAGTAAGGCACAATGGTCCACGGCATAAACGGGATGGCATGTTCCCAACCCAAGACCACACTCCCCACATCATGACGCGTGGCCGTGAACTGATTCACCTGCCCATAGCTAAAGAAAAAAAGCGGTCCCAACAGCACCAGCCAGCACAGCCCCTGTTTCCAGAGGCTGCATTTGTTCTGCATTAGCGGCGACTCAACCATGCTGCTTTCTCACGGCCAGTGAGACGGTGAAAATACCAAATTCATCAATCGCCTGATGACATTTCTCGAAGCCCGCCTGTTCCACCAGCGTATCCATTTCTTTTTGACTACGCACACGCATCATCCACGGAATGCCGTTCTGATGGCTGGTTAAGGTATAAGCGATGGTTTTTAACTGCGGGTGCCAGGGCTGCCCGGTGTAGACCAGTACGCCGCCAGGTGGTATTGCTGCAGCCAGCCCGGCGAGTGAGGCTTTAATCAAGGCGTTATCCGGGAAGAGTTCGTACAGCCCGGAAACGATCCCCAGTGTCGGCGCGGGATCAAGCGTGGCAAGAGAGTCATAGTCAAAGGCATTACCCTTTTTGAACTGAGCGAGGTGGCTCAACCTGCGCCCTTCAATCAAGGCCTGCCCTTTTTCAACGTTCAGGTCGCTATAATCGCGCAGTAGAATGCTTTCGATATCCTGATGTTTTTCCAGTGCGTCGAGCACATAGCGCCCGTGCCCAGCCGCGATATCCACCACACGTACCGGCATATCACTCTCTTTCAGCCTTGTGACCGCCTGCTCTATGACCTGCTGGATATTGACTTTTCGTACCCGGATCCCCTGCCAGCCGATACTGTTGAGGTAGTGCCGGTCAATCATGCGCCCCAGAATACCTTTGCCTTCCGCATAGTTACGGTACACATAATCCAGCGTACTGCCGGAATCAAAGCCCGTTTCATAGCCTAGCCGCATACCTTTTGAAAGTCTGCCGATCGTTTTCATGCCATAGTTCAATGAGGAATAGAACATGCCCTCCAGCGAGTGTGCTTTGGGCGGTGCCTGCAGCTCACGGTACGCGTCGGCGCTCGGGCTCCACTGGTCTTCATGGCTGTAATCGAAGGTGTAAGGCTGAACCGCGTAGAGTTTGTCGATAAAGGTTTTCATTTTATCGAAGGCCAGGGCGCGATCTTTTTCGCCCAGCGTATCGTGATAGAAGCCAGGCAAAATATGCTGCTCTTTGATAACGCTGCGCAAACCGGCGTAGAACTGTTTTTGCGGCTTCGCATGCACAACAAAATCATCGCCAGAGATAAGCAACTGAGTCGGCAGTGTAATGGCGGCAGAGTCGGAAACAATGCGCTCAGCCGTTTTGTAGAGATCGAGAAGAATATTCACCGCGATTGCCCGCGTGATGAGTTTATCCTGCTCAAAACTGGCGACACGCTCCGGATCGTGGCTGAGGAATTTCCCTTTCACGTAGGAGTTAACGTAGAACAGACCTCGGAGCCGCTGCATCAACCCAAGGCCCGTACGAGCGAACGGCACATACAGTTTGACCTTAAAAGCCGGAGAAGCCAGCACCATTCCCCGAATTTTCGGCGCATAGTCGTGAACCCAGGTGGATACCAGAACTGCTCCCACGCTCTGCGCAATCACTACGATATCCTCAAGGCTGACCTGCGCGTCCTTCGCCACAAAACTTACAAACTCATCCACGTCCAGAACGGAGCGGGCCAGGCCTGGACTGTAACCACGATCGCCCGGAGACTGACCGTGACCGCGAGCATCCCAGGCGTAAAAATGCGTATCGGGCATGACCAGCTCATCGACAATGTGCTGCAGCCGTCCGGAGTGTTCATGTCCACGGTGAAACAGCACAATCACTTTTTTACCGTTACCTTTCATTGCTGGCCAATGGCGAAAATAGAGCGACTCTCCATCGCTGGTTACGAATGTATTTTCCTGAAATAAACGTGCTTCCTGACTCATGGGACTTTCCTTGTCGCCTGCTGTTGTAATGTGACGAAACGAGTGAATAACGATTGTTTAAACGTGACTTTAGACGCGTCGTAAAAAAGCGGTTCATCAATGAAGATGTCGATAAAAAACGGGACGGGGATTTTCTGCCCTTTGCCCATCGAACGGTCCAGGCCGTGCATGTAAACGGGGATAATCGGCACCTCCGGACACTGCTGGCTTAAATGCCAGATGCCGGATTTGATCTCTGAGAATTTCCCCGGCTCGCCGCGCGTGCCTTCAGGGAAAATAATCACAATTTTCTTTGCTGCCAGCGCATCAATACAGGCCTGTAGCGGATTTGCCTGATGGGCTCCGCGATAAACAGGAATGATGCCTATGACCTTCAGGGCAAACCAGCCAACCACTTTGTTTCGCAGGAAATAATCTGCCGCCGCCACGGGCTGCACGTTCACCAGCGTTGAAAGTGGAAACAACGTGAAAAGCGTTAACACATCCAGATGGCTGTTGTGGTTCGCCACGATAATTGCCGGGCCTTCCACAGGCAGCTTTTTGCGGCCAGACACGCGAACGCCCAGCCAAATCCAGACTACGGGGTACGCGATGCACAGGGTAAAGATCCAGCGCAGTAAACGGTTCATCTGCGCCCCTTATACGTAGAAGTAGTAATAGAAGTGGAAGAACAGCGGCGCGGTGTAAATCAGCGAATCCAGGCGGTCAAGAATACCCCCGTGCCCCGGCAGGAGTTTCCCGGAGTCTTTCACGCCAAAATCACGCTTGATGGCCGACATCACAACATCGCCACAGAACCCGCCCAGACCGATAATCACTCCAGCCCCTGACGAATGGAGCCAGTTCATTGGTGTGAGCTGCGGACCCAAAATGGCAGCCAGCAGCGTAGTGGTCAGCACGCCCCCCAGCAATCCGGCCAGCGTTTTATTAGGGCTGACCTTCGGCGTGACCTTGATTTTACCCAGCGATTTCCCCCACAGGTATTGCGCTATGTCGTTAAGCTCGGTGGTCGCCACCAAAAATATCACCAGTAATGCGCCAGCTTTAGTATCCACGCCTGGCAACATCATCAGGAAAGCTACATGGCTTAAAGCAAAGACCGTAGTCATCATGCCCCAGTGCATGACGGATGCAGAGTGCACGAATCCTTTCGTATCGCCTACCAGCACCATGCGGGCGGGCAGGAATAAAAAGACGTAAATCGGAATAAAGATAATAAACATGCCATACCATGACATGCCCACCCAGATATATTGCAGCGGGATCGCGGCATACATCCACAGCAACGGCACGCTGTCGGAGCGGCGGGTAGGTGCCAGCGTTAAATATTCCTTCAGTGACAGGAAACTGAGAAAACCGAAGAAGGCGAGCGCCAGCCCTTTGGATGAAAGCATCGCCAGCGTAAATAAGCCAACAATAACCCACCAGCTATTGATACGTTGCTGAAGCTCAAGCCAGTCGCGCTGCGGGCAGCATTTTTTTAAGACGCAGAGGATAACAGTCGCCAGCAATAAAATGCTGAAGAACCCGCCGAGGCAGTAATACAATGTGTACAGAGAATCAGGCATTTTTGACCACCAGCACGCTATGGCAACGATTGATCGAGGTCCAGGCCAGAAGCACTGCCGAGGCACTAAAGACGATATTGGTCACGATGCTGTACTGCGGCCAAAGCGCGATAAACAAACCTAAAGCCCCCAAAACAAAGGCACGGTCGCTTTTACCCATCGGACCACGATAATTTCGGCTACCCGTCAGCGTCTGGGCGATGATGCCGCAGAACTCCGTCAACCACGACAGCAACACCACCAGCACAACCAGCCACGGTGATACCCCGGTTAAAAATGCAAATGTCAGATAAAGCGCTGCATCAGCTATGATATCCCCGACCTCATTAAGAATGGCTCCGAGCTGACTCTTCTGATTAAACTCTCGCGCCAGCATGCCATCTATCGCATTCAGTGCCATACGAATAAACAGAAAGATAGGTAGTAAAATGTAAAGGCGGGGGTCGGGAAATAGCATCAGCCCTGCGCCAGGTATTACCGAGAAGACTGCCGCACTGACGGTCACCTGATTGGCCGTTACGCCCCGGAAAAATAACACGCGGACTAAAGGCCGTAATAAATCCTGAAATTTTGGTTTAATATCGTAAAGAGTCATATTGTAATTTGATAGTCCATTTATCAGAAAAAATTCACCATCTGGCATTTTAATGTTTACTGCCAATGATAAAATACAGTGAAATCACCGCATACTTTAAATATGGTAGCTATGGCGTCAGATGTCATCACCATCAATTTAATGGCGCGCAGGTATACCTGCACATTTCCTCATTAATCCTCCTTGACAGTTCTTTCATTACTCAAGCCGCTGAACTCTCCCACAAAAATAATGGATAACTATTAATGCAGTAGAATAATGCCGTAGACAGATAAAACAGCGACACCGCCAAGAAGGTACAGTGGAGACAGCACAACGTCCGTTGCCACTGCAGCCGGATAGAGAAGTCGTTTCGCGGAGAGAGTATTGCGGGTATAGAATTTCACCTTAATCGGATGGTCAAACCGGAAGACATCAGCAGGAACATGCGCTTTTTGATGTATGGTTCCCTGCAGACCAGAGAGTTTGATTTCGCACTCACCAGCACCTTTATTATTACCGGTGCAATACCACTCTGATAGTTTGAGGATATTTAAGATTAGCATTTTCTCAGACTGATCCCGATAGCTATATTTCAGGGTAACCTCCCCGCTGAACTGATTTTTTTCTTTATTCAGCGTGAATGTACCATCTTCAGATACCCTGACCCTGGCCTTATCAATTTTACCAGACACCAGTGCACGCAAAAAATCACTCGCGCCTGAGGTAAGGGCATAATCAAAATTATTGCCAATAAAAACCCAGCTATAATTTTCTTTTCCCGATTCGGTGATGGTTGCTGCAGTGATCACATCATTGTTATACAACGTCCGGCCATTTTCATGGTGTTTTATGTCATTTTTCAGGTTTTTTGTTGCACAACCCGATAAAGCCAGCACGGTCAGTACTAACAAAAGAACATTATCCATTTTTCTTACAAAATTATTCAAAATTATTCCTTTTATAAACAGTATTAATATCTCAGAACTATCGATTGACGCCGATAACCCCTTATCCGGCCTTGATCGCCATATAAAAGAGGAACGCATATTGGCTGTCGGGTTTTCGCATTTCCGGATCCGTGATTTATTTCGTTATTTCGGGATTTTTTCCTGTCAGCTATTGACTGTTTCGCCAGGTAAATACGCAATGACTAACAGGCAAAAAAAATAACGATTACTCATTCCGGTTCCGCTATGCAAGGAGCGCTAAAATCAACCAAGCCTGATTCTTACTGACAAATGAAGCCGCAGCGGGCTGTCTGGCCTGCAATTTTTTGAGAAACTGTGATTTTACTGACATAGTGTTATCTTGCCTTACATACGAGTTGTCGTGTCGAGATACTGCTGTTGCTTAAGATGTCGCAGAAGAACCCGTCCTTCTGGTGCAAATTCTGTTGCATAGCGCACAAGGCCAATACTCTTGAGCTCGACATCAATGGCATAGCGCAGCTCGCCGGGGACGTTCTACGCCAGCAGGACAACAGTTATTTTTTTCAGGCGTGGCCGTATTTGGCACGCGGGTGTGGTAGTAATATTCCGGCGCTTCATGACGCATCATTCCGCCTTTGTGACGAAATCTGGTCGTCGCTTTCACTCTAATCAAGCTCAATCAATTTTGCATTTCTTAATGGTTACCTTTAATAAAAGAAAGCTTTTTAAGACATATACCCTGATCTTGATCAACCATTTTAAAGTGATTATACCCTGGCTGTATTATTAGCTTTGCAGAACATATATTTGATTTCGATGACAAACGAAAACCTACCCCACCGCCACCATTTGAATTATACTCAAACCGCCCACCGGTTGACCAACCAATACTTAATTCATAATTATCCATTATTATGGATGAAAAAGAGCTTTTTATCCTGACCTCTTCTCCCGACTCGATTATATCAGGACGATCCCTTATTATTTCATCAACTTCCTCAGGAGTTGGTTCGATACCGTAAACACTCTCATTGATGTACAAATACACACGTTCTTTCGTTGTGTTCTGAACGATGACTACCGGCCTTACAGGAATAAAAAAAAGCACAAGAATTGCAATAAGAAGAAAGATGAATGTTAATATCGCTTTTTTTTCATGGCATCTACGGCTCGATTTTTTTAGGGTTTTTATTATTCCAGCACCAGTGCTTCTGCTTAGAAACTGGAAGTGATTCTTCAGCTGTGCTATCCAAAGCATTCAGAATATCCTGAGTGGTTAGTGTATCTGCCATTTTCCCATGCCGATGATACAACGAAAAACCAATTTTCATGCTAGTCACATCATCCAATGTATCATTTCCGACAGCTCCTGGGGTCATGTTTTGCTCCCATATCGAGCCCGATAACAATAAATTTTCCTTAAACCCAACACTAAGACCGACATACCCATAGTGGATATTTGACCAAATATCATAAAAATAATCATAATGTTTATATTTATGATAATAAGACTTAGATGGAGTATTACCAGGGAGGGGTCGCGCAACAGCTACTGAACCAAACATATCACGAATTTTTGGCTTATGATCCCACACGGAACCTGTTTTCACTGTTTGATACCAAACAATTATAGCTTCAGAAAGATGAGGATCAGGACGAGGAGCTAATTTCGCGTAAAAAGGTAGATTATTCCATTATTTTAATGTGTTTTTCATGGTTTCATCATCGATATAACCTCTTATAACATTTGCAATCCGACCTCTGACATTGGTTTTAATTTCATTGAGTATATAGTCAGCAACCTTTATAGCGCCGTCAGTATGACGACAATGCAGTTTACTCTTAAGATCTGACGACTGCCCGGTAGTCGTTACTGGTGGAGTAGTTGCTGATAAAGTGGCTGTAGCTGCCGTTGTTCCCTCAGCAGAATTTGCACTACCCCCACTCTTTTCATACGTATCATCCATCATCGACGGAATAAACTTCGCCTTACAGGGGCAGGTGCTGTAGCTGTCGAGAGTCCCGGCCATCCGCCTGTCGTGAATGGTATCGTTGTCACAGCAGTTCATTGAGAGGATAAAGATCGATGTTTTTTGCTCAGCCTGTTAAAAATAAAAAAAGAAATAACATATATTATTATAAACGCAACATTTAACACACCGTAGAACAACCAGGCTATGGAATAGGTTTCGCCAACAAGATAATCCAGATGAGAGCCAATTAACGCTGGTTCATAAGTATATTTTATATCCATAAATGAAAGAGAAAGTACACCTGTACTGACAACTAAAAACAGCGCTACAGGCAGAAAAACAAACAGTAGCTTCTTAATCATTCTCTACTCCCTGGGATTGGGTGAATGTGGTCGGAGCATAGCCGCTTGATCCCTTCCCTGCGAGCCCACTTCCCTTACCTATCGTACCGGCTGTCTCGTTACCACTGCCAGCGCCTTCAATTTTCTTACAATCAGAAGAGTTATGATACTTAGCTATAAATTCATCAGTCATTCTTATCACTCGCATATCAGCAGGATTTTTGGATAAATCCATCAGATAGTCATTCAAAGATGAGGGGATTGCAAAATCCTCACTGTAGCCAAATAAATTAAGTAATTTCACATCGAACATTTCTGTACCTGCCTTTTTAAGGCCTGTCACTGTTGTTGTCGTACAATTGTTGACAGCAAGATTATAGATATCAATGATACGACCATTTTCTTTTATATCAGGGTTAGTGTTCTCACCATCAGGACGAACATCACTGGACGCCCATAAAGAACTAAATATTGATAACGTGTCTGTTTCATCAACGTCTAGTATTTTATAAACTGACGATCCCATTCGATAGAGTTCTTTTGAGTAAAACGTATCAGCTTTTTCACCGGAGTATTTAATTAATACGCCCTCGCCAAAAGGGCTAAACCCTTCCTGATCATACCTACCATAGGTAAACACATAAACGGTGCTATTGACGTGAATTGAAACGAAGACATGCCCTGCTCCCTGTGTTTCTGTCCAAAGAAAAACACCATTACGCAATTCATTTGGTTCCGCAAAACACATTCCCGCAAAGTCACCTTGAGCAGCATGGGTGCTATCTATAGCATTGTTAAGCAGCTGCGCCGCATTTTTCGCTAGTGAATTCGTGGAAGGTGATCCCGCCCCCCCCCCCCATTTTTCTCATACGTATCATTCCACATAGACGGAATAAACTTCGCCCTGCACGGGCAGGTGCTGTAGCTGTCGAGAGTCCCGGCCATCCGCCTGTCGTGAATGGTATCGTTGTCAATGCCACCGGCTATCCTGAAAAGCCCGGCATGTTTACCGCAGGTCACACTGTCCTGCTCTCGGGCTACAGGTTTATCAAACAGCGTGTGATCCTCTGCGCCCGTGGTGATTTTCCCTCCGCAGGTCGTTTTGTCGCCCTGCACCAGATAAAAGCCTTCTGCTGCCATATTTTTCCCTTTAGCTGAATTCTGTCCGGGTTATCCGCAAAGCACCGCACTGCTTGCCGGATCGAGCGCAATCAGACCGGACAGAAGCTGGTCCATCTCCGGCTGAAGCTGTGATTTATCGGTTTCACTGCGTGTGGCTTTCATGCACAGCAGTCTGAGGCAACGCAATTTCACTTCAAATAGCAGTGCCTGTGTCCACTGCGTGAGGGTGATTGACTGTGCGGCGCTGTCGAGTTCATCCAACAGATGCAGGGCCAGTTCATTTTTGCCCTTTTGCTCGGCCACACGGGCTATCAGCAGACGCAGCAGCCATTTGTCTCTTATAGAGTCGGTTCCTGGCCGGGTCTGCAGCCAGTGGAGCGTGGCATCCAGGCCTTCGCTGTCTGCTTTCTCCAGCGCTTCCGGCTCAAGGGCCAGAATATCGTCTGATGGATATACCACTGCAAATCCAGCCAGAGGTGATTGGCGCCACGCGAGAAAGTGCTGTCCGCCTGCTCCAGAATCTCCAGCCAGCTCTGCTGCAGATAGAGGCATTTGAGCATGGGTCTTCTCCGGTCGGACTGGTGCCACTTACCGCAGCAAGCCAGGGCTGCCAGCTTTCCGTGCGTGTGCCTGTTGCTGTCGTTAGTCTGACAGGCGGCGACCAGATTTTGCAGAGTGCTTATTATTCGACTTCATCCATGTCACTGTTTCCGGTGTTGGCCATCAGCGCCTGAGCGGTAGCCGCGCTGTCGACACTGAATATCTGATCCGGTAATGTGAAACCGTGCAGATCCAGTAGCGCCAGCGGACCTTTTCCAAGTTGTGAACGCAGTACCCACTGCAGCGTGCGACCATCTGGCGCGGTGAAACTCATCATCCACTGGCTACGGTTAAGCTGCTGGCGCTTGCCCTGATCCAGCCAGCGAATAAAGCCCCAGGCCCCGCTGTAATCCCCGAACAGACGCGTTCCGGCATTGACCGTGATCCAGGTCAGCATAGTCCCCGGCTTGTAAGTGTCTCCCGGCCAGCGGAAGCTTTGCCAGTCGGCCATCTGGTTGAAGTAGTGCAGCTTTTGTCCATCAATAGTCAGCTGAGTTTCCACCACCTGTGGTACAGGACGCGCCTGCAGCTCAAAGCGGATGCCCTGACTGCCATCGGTGAACAGAATGTCTGACAGCTGGCTCAGCTGGTTAATGGCCCGCAGGAAGGCCGGGTTAAAGGTAAGCCCCTGGCTGTTGACCTTATCCGGTACCCACTGGCTGCCCTCTTTGTGCAACACACCGCTGAGTTCCGTGGTCAGGAAGCGCTCTATACGTCCGCTGTCCTTACGCACAAATTCAGCCATCATGGGTAAAGAAGCATCACTTTTGCTGGCCGCAAACGGGAAACGCCCGTCAAAAGCAGTTTGCCAGTTCGCGACAACCGAGCGGCTCCATTTATCATTCAGACTGGCTGCCGACGGCTGAAGCACAGTCTCCCAGGCCTGGGTCAGCGGCTGCACAAACATCGTGTTGCCAAAACCACTCCACTCTTCGCCAAGGCTTGCCGAAATCAGACTGCCGTATTGCTGAGTGTCTGTCAGATCCACGCTTTTGCCCTGGAATACGGTCTGCGCCAGGATCTGCATCATCGCCTGCGGATCTGAGGCGCTGGCCACCTGTTGCAGTCGCAGACGCACGCGGGTGATACGGGTCAGATACGTCTGCAGGCTCAGGGAGGTGTCAGCCGACATGACGTTACTGCCTTTATTTTTACCCAGAAGCTGAAGCAGTGGACCAAAGGTTTCATCCAGCGGCCCCTGCGGCCCTGACGCAGACTGCTCAATCGTGGGTTTATCTTTTCCGCCTACGAGATCTTTAGCCGATTTGATGATGGAATCCGAAAGACTTTCGCTTTGCTGGCCGGTCTGCCCCTGCCAGGCGAGGGTATTCATCAGGGCAATCAGTGGCGACTGCCGGACATCACTCATCAGCGTCAGCTGGTCGGTAACGTCAGCAATGTTGTTTGCCTGGTTAAGTCGCAGGCTGTTGAGGAAGCTCAGCCAGCTGCCGGCAAAGTCGGTGAAGTAGCGTTGCGTCAGACGCGCCTTCAGGGCTTCCGGTGACAGGTCAGCTGATATGGCCTTATGGGAATCGCTCAACACCCAGTCAATTTCATCCCGGCGGGAATTTGCAGCCTTTGCGATAGCCTGCTGGATGCCCCCTTCCCACGCCTGACGGGTAAACATGCCTGGCACCACTTCCTCGGTGGTGAACAGTCGCCGCGCATCGGTACCGCTGGTCATGTCTTCCAGAGACACATCGGCAAAGTTACGACGCACCGATTTGAGCATGTTCTCATACAGGGTGCTTTCGGCGTTACGCCGTCCAATTTGCTGCAACAGTACCTGGCGGCTCTGACTCACCAGCTGCGCATCCGGCCTGATTTTCCACTGTGGTTGCTCAGGCAGTTCGGTGATGTAGAAGGCCCACAAGTCCGGCGACAGGCTTTGCCAAAGGCCGGTTGAAATGCCCATCCGCGTCGGCTGCACGGCTTTCATGGTCTGGGCGTAATACGCGCCGTCGACTTTATCCGGACGAGCCATCATTAACCAGGCTTTCAGTTGGTCATAGCCCGGCTTCGCCAGCTGTGCCCGCTGGTCGCTGCCGGGTACAGAGCCTGCCAGCGCGCTGAGCTTCTGCGTAAGCGCCTCGTTCGCCGGGTCACGTATCAGGCGGTTGTTTGCCACACCGTACCAGGGCAGCAACGCATCGAGCAGTTGCTGGTTATGGTCAAGACCGAAGCGCTGGTACCAAGGGGCACCATCCTCAATATGGTGCTGCAGGCGGCCGGCGTCATTACGCAGCATATGCAGAGCCGTCAGCTGGTAATCCGATACGGAAGAATGCTCCACCAGAGCATGCGCCTGCTGCGCCACAGAGACAATCTGCAGACGGTTGACCGCAAACGACAGCAGCGTCCCCGCCCCCCAGACACCGATAATGGCCATCAGTGTCCAGGCCAGCGTCTGTTCCCGCGCCATACCGACACGGCGGCCACGCACGCGGGTACAGTCATCAACGATCCCCTGCCAGGTCACCGGCAGGGTCAGCGCATGGCGTTGTGATTCCGGGATATATTTCTCAGCGTTGGCAGCTGCAGCACCGGCTGTTTCTCCTGCGATAGCGGCGGGTTTATTCTCCGGCAGGCTAAACATCAGGCCACGCAGCGGAACGCGCTGTTGGGAGGCTGCCAGCCATGGCACCAGTTGCTGAGTCCAGCGGGCGATACCGCCGTCTTTGAGGTGCTGGCCCAGGCGCAGCAGGAAGTCGTGGCCGTTGTTCTCAGCGACCTGACTCATCCCCTGCGTTCGCAGGGCCGGAAGCATCAGCTCAAGCTGGCGGGTAATTTCGTCAGGCTTAGCACGCAGCGGGAAACTGGCACCTACCGTCTGTTCAGTGCGTTTTGCCTGCGACCACTTGCTGTCGCACAGTTGCCACAGCCAGACCGGGGCGGAATAGCGCAGTAATTCGCTGATTTTTTCCAGCCCGCGTAAATCGTTATCGCTAATCTGAGGTGTGAGGTTAAGTGACTGAGGTAAGACGCGGACAATACCGTCCAGTGGGCGTCCGCGACGCAGTTTGCGTAGCGCGGTATATTTTCCCTTGTCCGGTTCAGCAGTCAGACTACCGCCGTAAATCAGCACGGTACGGTTGCCTTCAAGCCACTGCTGCTGTTGCAGGCCGGGTACCAGCTGTTCAATCGCAGCTTCGTCACCGGTAATCAGCAACAGGCGGGTTTTACGACGCCAGTAAAGGCCAATACGGGAGCGGAGATGCCCCCGAATCCTGTCACACATGGCCACCGCAGGATGAACAGGCGCTTTATCATTTTCCCGTTTCTTTTTCTCATCATCACCGTTGGTATTGTCGACAAGCGCATTAAACTCCTGCTTACCGACACTACGTACTGCCGCCAGAAGCACCACTGATACAATTAGGGCACAGCCTGAAATACATCCGCCAGCGATAAGCCAGTAAATTTGCTGCTGACTACCGTCTTCAATCCCGGCAGTATCCGGATGCTTCCAGACCATGAACGTCATAACGGCTAACAGCAAAAAGAAAATCAATGCGACAGCAAGATAGCGGCCTTCCGTAGTCTTCGGTGCTAAAGGTAGCTTCACGGATCCATCTCCTGTCGGGAAGCAATCGGGGTAATGAGCGTGCTCCACAGCACATTCTGTGTGGTATCTCCGCAGATAATCATCTGTGGTGACTGAGTTTGTCGGGCGATTTCAGTGGCGGCAGCGATAGCCAGCCAGGGGGCTGCGGCTCCGGCATGTCCCATGGATATATCGAGCGAAATGACGGCTTCGTCCTCTACAGACTGCGCAGGGTGAGCATTCTGGCACTCGATAACCTCTGCGCGCTGCTTACCCGTAAGACCGGCAAGCCATAAATTTTTCACGATATTTTCTTTGAGCGGGACGTTCCAGGCGGCCATGTTCATCCCCTCGCGCAGTTCACCTGATGGAGCAGGATCAGGCCGGTGCAGCAACGCGAGAGGTTCGAGCGCCTCCTGGGTCAGGCGGTTGCCAAGAAGCAGAGCAACGGCTGCTTCAGCAGTATTGTTTGAAACAACCGGGTCAATCTGGAGGCCAACAATCAATAACATTGCTTTATCTTTAATGCGTTCATTCAACCAGCGGTCAATTACACTGAGCCCACTCCTTTCACCATACTCAACAGAAAGAGTAATATTGTTCTTTTGCCAGGCCTCATCCCAGTAATGGCGAATACTCTCCAGAGGCAGCGATGTTGTTACATCAAAAAATACTACCAGTGGTACTTTGTCAGGGATTCGTGCGAAAGGAATGCCAGTAATCAACTTCGAAAAAATATTCGTTATTACGAATTTTAGCGAGTCCTGCGGGCTAGAAGAAATTTGGCTCATCCTGGAGCTTTCATTACCATCCCGGTCGACCTGCGAAACAATAATACTATCGTTATTTTGCATGGCAATAGCTGTATCTTTCTGAGCAACTAATGAGTGGCCGGTAATAAATGTTGCATTCAGCACCTGCAGTGCACGACGTGCATTACGGGTTTCTCGAAGAATCCATTGTTCTCGCTGTTTGTCGAAAGCATTTGCTTTGCTATCCTGCAATGCCCACAGAAGCAGACAAGAAGCAAACGGAACACTCCACAAAACAACAGGCACACCTAAAGAAATTTTCCAAAAATACAGATTTTCAACATAACGCCCAAATATACGCATTAATATAACACTGACCGAAAGCATGGCAACCAGAGCAATAAGCCAACGAGAAAATTTTAGAGGCTTAGGTCTGGGATAGCGTTCTGGTAAATATTTAAGTGTATATGGCATGATTATCCTTTGCTTACTTAATTATCTAAAACAATCAAAATCATCTATACTTTTTGGATTGCCATGATTTATATCCAGTGCATAATTCAAAATTATTATCGCTTAAAGAATCGAATGCTGAGCTAATTCCAATAAAATCCCCATTAGCCAGATCTATAAAAAACCTTGGTTATTATCAAGATATGCAAGGGCTATAGACCTCAGATAATTCACATCGAAAACACCATCACTAACACTTTTCTCTATATTTTTATAAGAGCGTTAAGATTAATTAGTATTATATTGGTAGTTTGAGAGTTCTCTTCATTTATCTTTTTGGCTTCTCCCATATGACTATTTTTGAACCGTCACATTTAACTCTATAACCATTAACTATGGTATCCAAATATATTTTTTTAACTACTGACTTTTATTTTATACCAATTGCGTCATCTTCAATAAGTTCAACATCAACCGAACAAGCATTAAATGAAATCACAGAAAGCAAAACGATCGCTATAAACCACCTCACCCTCTCTCCTTAAAAATATCACTAAGCTAAATGGCTCCTCTGTAGATTTATGACTTAAAACCACACGATTTAATTCACTTTTGTTGTGAAAATAGAATCCCATTTTCCCATCATGTATTTCAGAAGAGATTTGTCATTCTTGAGATTGAAATCAGGCACTGGAATCTTCTCCCCACCGAATCCCTCACTACCGACAATAATATGCTCTTCTCCCCTTAACGAATATTTTACACTATCTTTAAAAGCAAAATATTTTACAGTTACAGGGTCAACCCCACCAACACACCCTATTTTGTAGGCAAATAAAATGGTTCCCACACCATCAGGAAATTTTTTATTCACCTCGACAGAATCAGGTAAAATATCTAATTTTATATCTTCGTCGCAGTTTCTGACAAAATCCTTAAGGATCCAATCGTTACTGTTCCCTGTGACTTGTTTAACAAGTAAGGCCACTCCACCGTCTTTGCTATCAAGTTTTTTATCTATAATTAGAACATGTTTACCGGAATTATCATTCCATACCTTTTGGAAGGATTCAGAACTTGCAAAAGCTGATTGGGATAATACAAACGTAAAAGTAATAATTAGGTTCCAAATCACCACTGTTGCTACTTTCATTTTGGCCTGCCAGGTTTACTAAATACTTAATCAAAACAGATTTATTCCAGAACAACCGTTGACGCTTTATGCCAGTTACTGGTCATGTATTTATATAATAGGATGTTATTTTTCAAATTAGTATCAGGCACCGGTTTAACATTATCATCAATCACCCCATTAGGTGTAATCATCCGTTCTTCTCCTCGAAGAGAATGTTTCACACCATTTTCGTAAGCAAAATATTTTACAGTAACTGGATCAAGACCACCCACACAACCTATGGTATAAGAAAATAACACTGCATCAAATGAGCCATTGATTTTTTTAATCTCGAACGAGTCCTTAATCAAAGCCATGTTTATATCAAGCGGGCATTTATTTACATAATCGACAAGACTCCATATCTTTTTGTCTCTTACATATTCCGAAGCGGTAATTCTTGCATTTTTAATGTTGCCAAAATTTTCTTCGTTAATATCAATTTTCACCTTATGAGTACCATCCGGGCGATCAAACTCCTTGGTAAGGGTAGATGCAAAACCACTAATTACAGGTAAAGCCACCAAAATTAAAGTAAGTGTTATTTTTAGAATCATCTTGTACTCTCACGTCCAGTTGTTTTGGAATGAATACCAATCATTTCATTGAGCTCATTTACATCAAAGGTTTCTAATTCTTTATGTGCGTTTGACTCGTAATATCCTTTGTATGCCACTGGTAAAAAAAATCTCAAACCATTAAAGGGAGAGAATTTTATCGTGTCACCTTGATTCCCTCCCAAGCAAATTAATGCTCCCGACTTCGATTTGCCATATACAAAAGTTGCGTGATGTCCTGATGATGCGGCACAACCGTAAATAGGTTTTTTGATCTCAAAAAAATTGCCCCTATCTCTAAAAAAAGAAATTGCACGATACGGGTCTGGAACTGTTTTATGATACCCACTCTCTTGAAAGCAATAATTTACAAAAGACGAACACCAGGCATTTAATGTTCCAACTAGATTTTTTAACCATCCATGACCTATTAATGCATGGTAATTACTAGTGATACGGTTTTCCTTAGTCCCATGCCATTTTTTTGCCTCACTCAGTGCTATATTCATCCATGGAGCCTCTCTCTGATCATGAGGGAGTAACGCAATCGGATTACCAGAATTTTTTCCTCCAACCGGTTCTAGCGCTTTCTTATGAGTATTGATTTCGCTATTTTTTTTCTGTTGTTTACTCACTTTTTTTGAGGTTGGTGGATTAACTGCTGATTTTTTGGTCTCGCCCGCAGTGTTACTACCATTTTTGTCTATAGAAATTGATTGTCCTGGGTATATTTTATTAGGATCTGATATATTATTCTGCCGCGCAATATCTTCAACAT
>NZ_JARUWZ010000045.1:0-27519 GCF_030433775.1 Erwinia sp. PsM31 | reverse complement strand
CTGAGCCGCTGGCTGTAAGCCGTTGTGCCGTCTCAGTGGTTGCGCATTATAGGGATCCGTTCGGATAGCACAACCCTTTTTTTGATCTTTCTTTTCGACCGCTGATTTTTCACGCTTATCGTTGTGATAACGGACAATTTGCACAAAAATAGCGCTGATTTTAGTGAAGTTATTGATCGTTATTAGCCTGGGATGCCAGGCTTCATGGATCCTTTTATAAATGAGAGGCAGTTATGTCCGGAAATTTACGTCCTTATAAAGATACGTATCCCCAATGCGGCGAACGCGTCATGGTCGATGCTTCAAGTGTGGTGGTTGGTGAGGTGCAGTTAAATGATGACGTCAGTATCTGGCCGTTGGTTGCCATCCGGGGGGATGTAAATCGCGTTGTTATCGGTAAACGCAGTAATATTCAGGATGGCAGCGTACTGCATGTTACCCACAGGTCTTCTGCTAACCCGGAAGGCTTTCCGCTGATGGTCGGGGAAGATGTTACGGTTGGCCATAAGGCCATGCTCCATGGTTGCAGCATTGGTAATCGTGTACTGGTTGGCATGGGCTCGATACTGCTGGATGGCGTAATAGTAGAAGACGACGTCATGATTGGTGCAGGTAGCCTGGTACCGCCGGGTAAACGGCTGGCCAGCGGCTTTCTTTATTTAGGCAGCCCGGTAAAACAGATTCGGCCGCTTACTGAAGCTGAAATCAGCGGCCTGCTTTATTCATCTAACAACTATGTGAAATGGAAAGATGACTATCTGGCTCAGGAAAGCCAGATCCAGCCCTGAGCGTCTTCCTTTTCCGCCTTGATCGCCGCTTCTGCTTCCTCCTCCAGATCCCAACGATGTTGGCGGAAGCTTTCTATTACTTCTTTATCTTTACCAAAGCGGCGGATCAGCGATTCGCCGTCAATGGCGCAAAGGATCTGAAAGCCGTTGACCAAAGCGGGAAAGCAGATGGCGTTCGCCGACTCATCCCACCATTCACGATCGGGAAACAGGATCGCCTGGTTCATCCCTGAAGTTCCGCCTGCAAAGTAGCAATCACGGGCGCGACATCAGGAAACACATCGTGCCATAAAAAGAATGACCAGGCCGCCTGCCCTACCAGCATTCCAAGCCCGTCCGCCCTATGCGTTGCGCCCCGCTCCCGGCACCAGTGCAGAAACGGCGTTGCGCCAGGCTGATAAAACATATCGTAGCAGCGGGTTTGCGGGCCGATTAGCGATGCCGGTATAGCCGGTATTTCTCCGCCAACGCCGCTGGAAGTGGCATTGATAATAAGATCAAACTGCCTTGCCTCCAGGCTGTCCATCGGTTCGGCAGTGATTTCGCCAGCCTGCCGAAAAAGCTCAGCTAATGTCTGCGCCTTCGCCAGCGTGCGGTTAGTAATAGTCAGATCACAGCGCAAAGACAGCAGAGGCAGGATCACACCGCGAGCAGCGCCGCCCGCGCCCACCAGCAGTACCCGGTCGCCAGGCTTGATCAACGACAGTCTTTCTAAATCGGTCAGCAGACCAATCCCATCGGTGTTGTCGCCCAGCAGCCGCCCGTCGTCCAGCTTCTTTATAGTATTGACCGCGCCCGCCAGCGAAGCCCGCTCGGTCAGTTCATCCACCAGCCGGTAAGCCTGCTCTTTAAAAGGCAGCGTCACGTTAGCGCCCGCGCCGCCCTGAGCAATAAAGTCCGCTACTGAACGATCGAATTCATCCACCGGCGCGCAAATACGACCGTAGGGATGAGGGATGCCGGTCTGCTCTGCAAAAAGCTGATGGATCCGTGGCGACTTGCTGTGATTAATCGGATTACCGAATACCGCAAAATTTCGCATTGTTTATCCCTGTCGAATCAGTTCGCCGGTTAAAGCATCGCGAATTTCAGAAGGATTGTTCCGTCCGCCTGTCTCAGACTGCAAAACGGGGAAATCTTTACCAAACTGCTGATGAACTTCCGCAGCGTGGCGGCAAGGCGGCAGGCCGGTAAGGTTGGCACTGGTGGACACCAGCGGCTTGCCGAAAGCCTCGCATAGCTGACGAACATCGGGATGGTCGCTGACCCGCACCGCCAGCGAATCAAACCGCCCTGTCAGCCAGCGAGGCGTAGTGTTGCGCGCCGGCACTACCCAGGTCACCGGGCCAGGCCAGAACGAGAACATCTTTTCTTTCTGTTCTGCCGTCAGCTGTGTTTCATCAAGGTAGGGCTGCAACTGTTGATAATCCGCCGCAATCAGGATTAATCCTTTTTCGACCGGACGCTGTTTTAACGCCAGTAGCGCCATGACGGCTGTTTCGCTGTCCGGGTTACATCCCAGACCAAATACCGCTTCGGTGGGATAAGCGATGACGGCATCCTGTCGTAAGTGCGCAAGGCAGGCATCCAGCGAGCCTGCCGGGTAGTTATTCTTCAATGCTGTTTCCTGCTGTAACGGGCTTGCCGCAGGCTTTGCTGGCACAAAAGCGCCTGACGCCGCGCGCGGTCTTTTTCTCAATTAATAGAGGGAAATGGCAAAACTCACACTCTCCCTCTACCGGTGTAAAATTAACGGCAAACTGGCAGTCCGGATAACGATCACAGGCATGAAACGTCTTGCCATAGCGTGAACGCCGCTGCACCAGCTTTCCCTTCTCGCACTGTGGGCAGGCAAGCGTAGTTTCGTCGGGCTTATCGATGAGTTCCGTATGCGTGCAGTCGGGATAGCGGCTACAGCCGATGAACATGCCGTAGCGTCCCTGACGTAAAGCCAGCTCCGCCTGGCAAACCGGGCAAAACTGGCCTTCAAGGATTTTAACAATATGGCCGTCGGCCTGGTTTTTAAGGGGGCGGATATAGTCGCATTCGGGATACGCTGAGCATCCCAGAAAAGCGCCGTGCTTTCCTGAACGAATGACCAGTTCCGCCCCGCACTGTGGGCAAGGCTCATTTTTTCGCACAGCGAAAAGCGCTGTTTTATTCATAGCATTTACGACACGAAGACGTTCTTCAGTGCACTATTCCTTCATTGACGTCAAAAAGAAGTTCTTCCATCTGTTGGTAGGCGTTTTCACATCCGGGGATGTTAAACAATACCATCAGCACCACCCATTTGAGATCTTCCAGATCGAACTCAAGCGTGTCCAGCGCCATAATACGCTCAATAACCATTTCCCGGGTTTCCAGATTCAGCACCTGAATTTGTTCCAGGAACAGAATGAATCCCCGGCAGTTGGCATCCAACCGCTGGCTCTCTTCTTCGGTATAAATCCTCATGGAAAGCGGATCGGCCGCCAGCAAAAAAGGCGCCGTCAGGCCATCCTGATAATCCGCCAGCTTTTCTAACCAGTTCAACGCATTATAAATATCTTCACGATGAAAACCGGCGTCGGTCAAATCGTCCGTCAATTTATCCTGATCGACGCGCATCTCTGCTTCGCTATGAATATACGTTTCAAATAAATACATCAGTACGTCGAACATGGCTTGCCCTCCTCAATCGGACATAGCCGCCGGGTACAGCTGCGATCCACCCTGCTAACTCCAGCTCAAGCAGCTTAGCTACGATAACTGGCACAGGCTGGCAGGCACGTTCAGCGACGACGTCAACAGGTGTAACCTCATCTCCTACGTTAGCCAACACCTCGGGAAATGGCAATGAACTATTGTCTTCCACAGCAGAATATATTGTTGAGTTTTTCGCCAGGGGTAACCATTTCAAATCGCTTTGTAACTGTTCAAGGATAGTATTGGGATGCGCGGTCAACAGCGCGCCCTGCTGAATAAGCCAGTGCGTGCCTTCACTACCGGGATTGCCGATCGCGCCAGGCAGCGCATAAACATCACGATTTTGCTCTAAAGCCAGCCTGGCGGTTACCAGCGAGCCGCTTTTCAGGGCCGCTTCCACCACCAGCACGCCCAGGCTCAAGCCGCTGATAATTCTGTTACGCCAGGGAAAATGCCAGGCGAACGGCGCAGCGGCAAGCGGGAATTCAGAAACCAGCGCGCCGCCCCCGGCAACAATCGCTTTCGCCAACGAAAGATGCTGGCGAGGATAGATTTTCATCAGCCCGCCCCCTAATACCGCCAGCGTTTTTCCCTTTACCTCTAATGCGGCCCTGTGGGCAACGCTATCGATGCCCAGCGCGAGCCCACTGGTAATGGTAATGCCGCTGAGCGCCAGCGTTTGTGTAAAGAAGGTTCCCCAGTTTCTGCCGTAGGCGGAGCAGCTGCGGCTGCCGATAACCGCTATCTGCGGCGTGGTCAGCAGCGCCGGATCGCCCTGAACAAAAAGGGCGGTGGGGAAATCGTGGATGTTTTTCAGTAAAGGAGGATACGCAGGGCTGTCGCAGGCAATAAAGTAGTGGTTATCCTGTTCCAGCCAGGCGAGCGTGCTGTTGATGACCGTCCGGTCATAAGCCAGAAAAGCCTCGGCTTGCTCAGCCCGCATGCCCGCTTCAAGAAGCGTATTTTTATCCAGCGCCGTCTTGCATTGCAGCCTGGCGACGATCGCTTCACGCTGTAGCGCGGACAATTGCTTTACGGCTGACAGACGCAGCCAAATCTCCGTTGCCGTCATCGGTGCCATCCCTGCCCTGGGCTTTGGTTAACGTAGCGGGAATGCTGTCAATCATGAGGCGAAATGTCTACAATAAGAGGGATAAATCTCTTATTCCTTGAACACAAATCTGGAAAGTTATGTCCGTTTTGCAGGTATTACATTATCCCGACGATCGTCTTCGCATCGTCGCTAAGCCCGTGGCGGAAGTAACCGCCGATATTCAGCGTATCGTTGATGATATGTTCGACACCATGTATGCCGAAGAAGGTATTGGCCTGGCGGCGACGCAGGTCGATATTCATCAGCGCATTATCGTTATCGACGTTTCAGAAAACCGCGACGAGCGTCTGGTGCTGATCAACCCGGAGCTGCTGGAAAAAAGCGGCGATACCGGTATTGAAGAAGGCTGCCTCTCTATTCCGGAACAGCGGGCACTGGTGCCGCGCGCCGAAAAAGTGAAAATCCGCGCGCTGGATCGTGAAGGCAAAAGCTATGAGCTGGAAGCGGACGGCCTGCTGGCTATCTGTATTCAGCACGAAATGGATCATCTGGTCGGCAAGCTGTTTATCGATTACCTGTCGCCGCTGAAGCGCGATCGTATTCGTAAAAAGCTGGAGAAACTCTATCGCCAGACAGCTCAGGACTGATGAACATCTGAAGAAGGGAACCCCGTGTCCGACTCTTTAAACATTATCTTTGCCGGCACGCCTGACTTTGCAGCGCGTCATCTTGATGCGCTGCTGTCGTCCAGCCACAAAGTAGTAGGCGTTTTTACCCAGCCCGACCGACCGGCGGGCCGCGGCAACAAGCTGACGGCCAGCCCGGTTAAACAGCTGGCTGAGCAGCATGGTATTCCCGTGTTTCAGCCAAAATCCCTGCGTCCCGAAGAAAACCAGCAGCTGGTTGCCGATCTGCATGCTGACGTTATGGTCGTGGTGGCTTATGGCCTGATCCTGCCGGCCGCCGTGCTGGCTATGCCGCGCCTGGGCTGTATTAACGTACACGGTTCGCTGCTGCCAAAATGGCGCGGCGCGGCGCCTATCCAGCGTTCGCTCTGGGCTGGCGATGCGAAAACCGGCGTGACCATCATGCAGATGGATGTAGGCCTGGATACCGGCGATATGCTGCACAAGCTGGCCTGCCCGATTGAAGCGGACGATACCAGCGCCAGCCTCTATCAGAAGCTGGCCGAACTTGGCCCACAGGGCATGCTGACCACGCTTGAGCAGCTTGCCAGCGGCAGCGCGCAGCCGGAAGTACAGGATGAAGCGCTGGTTAGCTATGCGGAAAAGCTCAGTAAAGAAGAAGCGAAGCTGGACTGGACGCTATCCGCCGCCCAGCTGGAACGCTGCATTCGCGCTTTTAATCCCTGGCCGGTCAGCTATTTCACTATTGACGACCAGCCGGTCAAAGTGTGGAAAGCCTCGGTATTGCCGCACGTGGCAAAACAGCCTGGCGAAATTGTGCAGGCGGACAAAAACGGCATCCAGATTGCGACTGCCGATGGCGTTCTCAATATCGAAGAGCTACAGCCTGCCGGTAAAAAAGCCATGAAGGCGCAGGACCTGCTGAACTCCCGCCGTGAATGGTTTAATCCTGGCAACATCCTTGCCTGACTCCTCGCCCGACTTCGTGTCGGGCGATATTTAAAGCGATCCTATGAAAAAAAATACCAATCTGCGCAGCGTGGCTGCCGAGACTATTGAGAAAGTAGTCGAGCGTGGCGAGTCATTAAGCACCGTGCTGCCTGTCGCGCAAAAATTGCTGGCGGAAAAAGACGCCGCGCTGCTACAGGAGCTTTGCTATGGCGTGTTGCGTACGCTGCCGCAGCTGGAGTGGGTTATCAGTCAGCTGATGGAGCGCCCGCTTACCGGAAAGCAACGCGCCCTTCATTTCCTGATTATGGTGGGTCTTTACCAGCTGATGTTTACCCGTATCCCTGCTCACGCTGCGCTGGCGGAGACGGTGGAAGGCGCGGTCGCACTCAAACGGCAGCAGTTGAAGGGGCTGATCAACGGCGTACTGCGCCAGTTCCAGCGCAAGCAGGAGGAACTGACGACGGCGATGGCCGAAGGCGATCAGCAGTACCTGCATCCAAAATGGCTGCTGGCAAGGCTCAGAAACGCCTGGCCCGAGCAGTGGCCGCAAATCGTGGACGCTAACAACCAGCGCCCGCCAATGTGGCTGCGCGTTAATCGACAGCATCACAGCCGTGAAGCGTGGCTGACGCTGCTGCAGGAAGCCGGTAAAAATGCCGAGCCGCATCCGGTGCACAAGGATGCTCTACGGCTTGAAGCTCCCTGCCCGGTCTCGCAGCTACCCGGATTCGATCTGGGCTGGGTAACGGTACAGGATGTCTCTGCCCAGGGCTGTGTCGCCTTGCTCGATCCGCAAAACGGCGAAACGATTCTGGATCTCTGCGCCGCGCCGGGCGGTAAAACCACGCATATTCTGGAAGCCGCGCCTGAAGCCAGCGTGCTGGCCGTAGATATCGATGCAAAGCGGCTGGCCAGGGTCAGCGAAAATTTGCAGCGGCTGAATATGACTGCCGAAGTGAAAGTCGGCGATGGGACAGCGCCTGAACAATGGTGCGGCGACAGGCAGTTCGATCGCATTTTATTGGATGCGCCATGCTCGGCAACCGGCGTTATTCGTCGTCATCCGGATATTAAATGGCTGCGTCGCGACCGCGATATTCCCGAACTGGCGGCTATTCAGCAGCAAATTCTGGATGCTGTCTGGCCACATCTGAAGCCCGGCGGCACTTTGCTCTATGCTACCTGTTCGGTTCTGCCGGAAGAAAACCATCTGCAGGTTGCGGCATTCTTAGCGCGTCATACTGATGCTACGCTGAGTGATACCGGTGACGAAAAGCAGCCCGGGATTCAGGTTTTTCCTGATGCTCAGGGCGGTGACGGGTTTTATTATGCGAAGCTGGTAAAAAAATAACGTAGCGGCCGGCACGTCCGGCCTAATCCATTTTCCTGAACAGACTGAAGCACAATGAAAATCATTATTCTTGGCGCCGGTCAGGTCGGCGGCACGCTTGCCGAAAACCTGGTAGGTGAAAACAACGATATTACCGTGGTGGATACGGATTCCGGTCGCCTGCGTCAGTTACAGGATAAATACGATTTACGCGTTGTGCAGGGCCACGGTTCCCATCCACGGGTGCTGCGTGAAGCGGGCGCGGAAGATGCCGATATGCTGGTAGCGGTAACCAGCTCGGACGAAACCAATATGGTTGCCTGTCAGGTAGCCTACTCTCTTTTTAATACGCCAAACCGTATCGCCCGTATCCGCGCGCCGGACTATCTGCGCGATGCCGAGCGGCTCTTTATCCCGGAAGCCGTGCCGATTGATCATTTGATCTCGCCAGAACAGCTGGTTATTGACAATATTTACCGGCTAATCGAATATCCGGGCGCGCTACAGGTGGTCAATTTCGCCGAAGGCAAGGTCAGCCTGGCGGTAGTAAAAGCCTATTATGGCGGGCCGCTGGTCGGTAATCCTCTGGCGATCATGCGTGAGCATATGCCGCACATTGATACGCGCGTCGCCGCTATCTTCCGTCAGGACCGCCCTATCCGTCCGCAGGGTTCAACGATTGTGGAAGCAGGCGACGAGGTCTTTTTTATCGCCGCAAGCCAGCATATCCGTGCCGTAATGAGCGAATACCAGCGTCTGGAAAAGCCCTATAAGCGCATTATGATTGTTGGCGGCGGTAATATTGGATCGGGTCTGGCACAGCGGCTGGAAAAAAATTACAGCGTAAAACTGATTGAACGTAATCAGCAGCGCGCCGCCGAGCTGGCCGAGCTGCTGCAAAACACCATCGTCTTTTACGGCGATGCGTCGGATCAGGAACTGCTGGCCGAAGAGCATATCGATCAGATCGATCTTTTTATTGCCATTACCAATGATGACGAAGCCAATATCATGTCGGCAATGCTGGCGAAGAAAATGGGCGCGAAGAAAGTGATGGTGCTGATCCAGCGAAAAGCCTACGTCGATCTGGTGCAGGGCAGCGTGATCGATATCGCCATCTCGCCGCAGCAGGCGACGATTTCTGCGCTGCTGGGCCACGTGCGTAAGGCCGATATTGTCGGCGTCTCCTCGCTGCGCCGTGGCGTGGCCGAAGCGATCGAGGCGATCGCGCATGGGGACGAAACCACCTCGCGCGTTGTCGGCAGATCGATTGACGATATCAAGCTGCCGCCGGGGACTATTATTGGCGCGGTTGTGCGCGGCGATGATGTAATGATCGCTAACGACAATCTGCGGATCGAACAAGGCGATCATGTGATCATGTTCCTGACCGACAAGAAATTTGTGCCAGACGTGGAAAGACTGTTCCAGCCCAGCCCGTTCTTTTTATAACGCTTCGCGCTGCCAGGGACTGGCGCCGTGTTACCCCTTAGCGCTGCTCTTTTCACCCGTCTTGTTTTTCTCCGCCGTTAACATGGCAAAAGCCGGTTCGTTTGTTAGACTTACTCACTGGCACAGGAAAGGAGATAACAATGAGTTTATTCAAAGAGTTTCGCGATTTCGCTATGCGCGGCAACGTTGTCGATCTGGCGGTCGGTGTAATTATTGGTGCCGCATTCGGTAAGATCGTTTCTTCTTTAGTGGCGAACATTATTATGCCGCCGCTGGGATTATTGATTGGTGGAATAGACTTTAAACAGTTTGGCTGGGTACTGAAACCTGCCGTCGGCGATGCGCCTGCGGTTGTGATGCAGTACGGTATCTTCCTACAGAACGTTTTTGATTTTATCATCGTGGCTTTCGCTATCTTCCTGGCTATTAAGCTGATGAACAAGCTGCACAAGAAGAAAGAAGTTGAAAAGCCTGCGCCTAAAATCAGCGCGGAAGAAACGCTGCTGACTGAAATCCGTGATTTGCTGAAGCAGAAAAACGGTCAGATCTGACAGCACCAGTAAAAAAAGAACCGCCTTCCAGGGCGGTTTTTTTTATGGCCTGAAAGCAGAAGGCCAGTGGTAAAGTCTGCTTTACCACTGGCCTCCCGGGCTACGTGCTTGTCCTTACGCCGATAGCTGCCTTTGCCTTTTTTATTCGCTTCGATACGCGTTTTGAACAGCGGATCGTGTAGTAAAGCCTCCAGCGCGTTATCGCGAATGGTGCCTTTCTTGTGCTGATATTTAGTCATATACCTTCCTTATGGTTGAATCGGCAATGAATATAGAACTCAAACGGCAAAAGATCAATCCGCCGTCGGGGCCAGCGCGCCTTTTTCTAACGCTTCCAGTATGGAGCAGTAAACGCTGCTGTGAGCCGTCCCGCAGCAGGCATCATTCAGCCTGGTCAGTGAACGCTGCATATGTTGCAGTTCAGCGATCATGCTTTCGACTTCCTGCAGTCTCGTTTGCACAATAGTTTTCGACTCCTGACAGGTATGGTGTTCAGGATCGATGCGGATTGAAAGCAGTTCACGAATGGCTTCCAGGCTAAAGCCCAGCTGTCTGCCATAACGAATAAACCGCAGCCGCTGAAGATCGTTCTGGCTATAGAGCCGGAAACCGCCTTCCGTGCGGATCTCATGATCCATCATTTGCTGCTTTTCATAATAGCGGATCGTATCGGGCGTTACGTCCGCCAGTTTCGCCAGCTGACCTATTTTATACATGCCTTTTCTCCAAAAAGCCGCTGCTGTAATTGCCCGCCATACTCGCTCCTGAGGAAGTCGGTACTCATCCCTGCCTGCCTGAGCTTGCTTTCTAAAAGCGCGAGGTGTTTAGCATGTTGAGCATAGCGCTCATCCGTGGGTTCAATACCGGCAAGCAGTTCGTTGAGCTCCACCGCTTCGCGACGCATTTCCAGCTCGGGCGGGAGAAAACCGGAATTCTTCATCAGGCGATACGCCGCGCGCAGTTCGGGCGGCACGTGACTGTCGTCATCCAGCGCCAGCTTTTTACCGCTGCCGGGCAGATTATCGAATTCACCCTTTTTTTGGGCTTCAGCAATGTGCTGTTCTACCAGCTGGTCAAATAACCACATTATGACCTCGTGGACGGGGGAAAGAACAAACAGGATAGCGCGTTGTAAAAGGGAGGGGAAATTTCAGATATAAAAAAACCGGGCATACGCCCGGTTTTTCCAGATTGCGGCAGATATTACTCTGCTGCTTCTGCTTGAGCTTCTGGACGATCAACCAGCTCGATGTAAGCCATCGGAGCGTTGTCACCAGCGCGGAAGCCACACTTCAGAATACGAGTGTATCCACCGGCACGGCTCGCGAAACGCGGGCCCAGCTCGTTAAACAGTTTTGCCACGATCTCGTTATCACGAGTGCGGGCGAATGCCAGACGACGATTAGCTACGCTGTCGGTCTTGGCAAGAGTAATCAGCGGCTCAACTACACGACGCAGCTCTTTCGCTTTTGGCAGGGTCGTCTTGATGATTTCATGACGAACCAAAGAGCCTGCCATGTTGCGGAACATAGCCTGGCGATGGCTGCTGTTGCGGTTCAGTTGACGACCACTCTTACGATGGCGCATGACCTTATCCTTCTCAGTGAAACCTTAACCTGTGATCGGGTTATTCATCAGCGATGCTAGCGGGCGGCCAGTTTTCCAGGCGCATGCCCAGAGACAGACCACGAGAAGCCAGCACGTCTTTAATCTCGGTAAGAGATTTTTTACCAAGGTTAGGCGTTTTAAGCAGCTCAACCTCGGTACGCTGTACCAGATCACCGATGTAGTGGATAGCTTCTGCCTTAAGGCAGTTAGCAGAGCGGACAGTCAATTCCAGATCGTCAACAGGGCGCAGCAGGATCGGATCGAATTCTGGTTTCTCTTCTTTCACTTCCGGCTGACGTACATCACGTAAGTCAACGAAAGCTTCCAGTTGTTCAGCCAGAATGGTTGCCGCACGGCGGATCGCTTCTTCAGGATCGATAGTGCCGTTGGTTTCCATTTCGATGACCAGCTTGTCCAGGTCAGTACGCTGTTCTACACGCGCTGCTTCAACATTGTAGGCAATACGCTCTACAGGGCTGTAGCAGGCGTCGACCAACAGACGACCGATCGGGCGCTCATCTTCTTCCGAATGAATTCGGGCAGAAGCCGGCACATAACCACGACCGCGCTGAACTTTGATACGCATGCTGATAGCCGCGTTCTCATCAGTCAGGTGGCAGATCACGTGCTGCGGCTTGACGATTTCGACATCACCATCATGGGTGATATCGGCTGCAGTCACAGGGCCAATGCCAGATTTATTCAGAGTAAGAATAACTTCATCTTTCCCCTGAACTCTTACCGCCAGCCCTTTCAGGTTGAGCAGGATTTCCAGGATATCTTCCTGTACGCCCTCTTTGGTGCTGTACTCATGTAGTACACCATCAATTTCAACCTCGGTCACCGCGCAACCCGGCATTGATGAAAGCAGAATACGGCGCAGTGCGTTACCAAGAGTATGGCCAAAGCCACGCTCTAAAGGCTCAAGGGTCACCTTGGCGTGCGTCGAACTCACTTGCTCGATATCTACCAGGCGCGGTTTTAGAAACTCTGTCACAGAACCCTGCATTGTGTCCTCTCTTTGGTACTAAGCTTTACTTGGAGTAAAGCTCGACGATCAGGTGTTCGTTAATGTCCGCAGACAGATCGGTACGTTCAGGAATACGTTTGAACACACCTTCCATCTTAGTTGCATCAACTTCCAGCCAGGTTGGCTTTTCACGCTGCTCAGCCAGCTCCAGAGCGGCTTTCACGCGAGACTGCTTTTTGGCTTTCTCACGGATGCTAACAACGTCATTCGGAGTTACCTGATAAGAAGCGATGCTAACAACGCGACCATTTACCATGATGGATTTGTGGCTAACCAGCTGACGTGCTTCTGCACGAGTGGCGCCAAAGCCCATACGGTAAACAACGTTATCCAGACGACCTTCCAGCAGAGCTAACAGGTTTTCACCGGTGTTGCCTTTCAGACGTGCTGCTTCTTTATAATAGTTACGGAACTGACGCTCCAGCACGCCGTAGATACGACGAACTTTTTGCTTTTCACGTAACTGTACGCCATAGTCAGACAGACGCGGTTTACGCGCACCGTGCTGGCCAGGGGCTTGTTCAATCTTACACTTGGTATCAATCGCGCGAACGCCAGACTTCAGGAAGAGGTCTGTACCTTCACGACGGCTCAGCTTGAGCTTAGGACCCAAATATCTTGCCATTTTCTTTCTCCAACATTCCTAAAAAACGAGCGTTATACGCGGCGTTTTTTCGGCGGACGACAACCGTTGTGAGGGATCGGAGTCACATCAGTAATATTAGTGATGCGGAAACCAGCAGCGTTCAGAGCACGAATCGTTGATTCGCGGCCTGGACCAGGACCCTTAACCATAACTTCCAGGTTCTTAATACCGTACTCTTTCACGGCGTCTGCGCAACGTTCAGCGGCAACCTGTGCAGCGAACGGCGTAGATTTACGAGAACCACGGAAACCGGAACCACCGGCTGTTGCCCAACCCAGCGCGTTACCCTGACGATCGGTAATGGTCACGATGGTGTTGTTGAAAGATGCATGGACATGAGCCACGCCATCAGAGACTTGCTTTCTTACACGCTTGCGTGCACGAACTGGTGCCTTTGCCATTATTCAATCACCCCGATTATTTCTTGATCGGTTTACGCGGACCCTTACGGGTACGTGCGTTGGTCTTGGTACGCTGACCGCGCACTGGAAGACCACGACGATGACGTAAACCACGATAGCAACCAAGGTCCATCAGACGCTTGATGCTCAGGGTGACTTCACGACGCAGATCGCCTTCAACAACAAACTTTGCAACTGCGTCACGCAGAATGTCGATTTGTTCTTCAGACAGCTCACTGATCTTAACATTTTCAGCGATTCCCGTTGATGCACAGATAGCCTGTGAGCGGGTCTTGCCGATACCGAAGATCGCGGTTAGTGCGATAACAGTATGTTTATGATCAGGAATGTTAATGCCTGCTATACGGGCCACTATGCACTCCTACTATTTAAATATGCGCCCCATGCTGAAAAGCCCGTTTTCAGGATACTCAAATGGAAACGCATAGACATACAAAAGATTGGCTGGCTAATCTAGCCAGCTCAACCCGACTTTGCAAGAAAAATATTAGCCCTGACGCTGTTTATGCTTAGGCTCGGCGCTGCAAATCACACGTACGACACCATCACGACGGATGATTTTGCAGTTACGACATAATTTCTTGACGGAAGCACGAACTTTCATTTTTACTCTCCGTAACTTCTCAAGCGCCTGAATTAACGGCCGTAGCCCTTCAGGTTTGCTTTCTTCAATGCAGACTCGTATTGACTGGACATCATCAGAGTTTGCACTTGAGCCATAAAGTCCATGATGACAACAACTACGATCAGCAGTGAAGTACCGCCGAAGTAGAATGGAACTTTCATCGCATCACGCATGAACTCCGGGATTAGGCAGATGAAAGTAATGTAGAGCGCACCCACTAACGTGAGGCGAGTCATTACTTTATCGATGTACTTCGCCGTCTGTTCTCCCGGACGAATTCCTGGTACAAATGCACCAGACTTCTTCAGGTTATCTGCTGTTTCACGCGGGTTGAAAACCAACGCCGTATAGAAGAAACAGAAGAAGATGATTGCAGTCGCATAGAGTAACACATAAAGCGGTTGACCAGGCTGCAAATACATTGAAATAGTCGTCAGCCAGTTCCAACCGGTTCCGCCCCCGAACCATGAAGCTATGGTCGCCGGGAACAGGATAATGCTGGAAGCAAAGATTGCCGGGATAACCCCTGCCATATTCACTTTCAACGGTAAATGTGTGCTCTGCGCAGCATAGACACGACGGCCTTGCTGACGTTTCGCATAGTTCACCACAATGCGGCGTTGACCACGCTCAACGAAAACAACGAAGAAGGTCACTGCAAATACAAGAACTGCAACCAACAGCAACAGGAGGAAGTGCAGGTCGCCTTGCCGCGCTTGCTCGATGGTATGGCCAATGGCCGGCGGCAGTCCCGCAACAATACCAGCGAAGATTATGATGGAGATACCGTTGCCGATACCCCGCTCAGTAATCTGTTCACCCAGCCACATCAGGAACATTGTCCCGGTCACCAGGCTGACAACAGCGGTAAAGTAGAAGGCAAAGCCTGGGTTTAACACCAGGCCCTGCATTCCAGGCATATTCGGCAGACCGGTAGCAATACCGATAGACTGAAATATGCCCAGTACCAGTGTGCCGTAGCGGGTGTACTGGCTAATCTTACGACGGCCAGCCTCCCCTTCTTTCTTTATTTCTGCCAGCGCGGGATGAACCACGGTCAGCAGCTGGATAATAATCGAGGCCGAAATATACGGCATAATACCCAGGGCAAAGATAGAAGCACGGCTCAGAGCACCACCAGAGAACATGTTGAACATTTCAATGATGGTGCCACGCTGTTGCTCAAGCAGTTTGGCAAGTACAGTGGCATCGATACCAGGGATTGGAATAAAAGAGCCAATGCGGAATACAATCAGCGCACCAATCACAAACAGAAGTCTGCGTTTTAGTTCGCCAAAACCACCTTTGGCACTTTGAAAATCTAATCCCGGTTGCTTAGCCATCTGCTACTTATTCCTCAATTTTACCGCCAGCAGCTTCGATTGCAGCACGAGCGCCTTTAGTGACACGCAGACCGCGAACCGTTACCGGAGCAGAGACTTCGCCAGACAGGATAACCTTAGCGAATTCGATCTGAATACCGATAATGTTGGCCGCTTTCAGCGTGTTCAGGTCGACGATCCCGCCTTCAACTTTCGCCAGGTCAGACAGACGAACTTCTGTCGTAACCATAGATTTGCGAGAGGTGAAACCGAATTTCGGCAGACGACGGTACAGAGGCATCTGGCCACCTTCGAACCCACGACGTACGCCACCGCCAGAACGAGAGTTCTGACCTTTGTGACCACGACCGCCGGTTTTACCGAGGCCAGAACCGATACCACGACCCAGACGCTTGGAAGCGTGTTTAGACCCGTCGGCCGGAGACAGAGTATTTAAACGCATCTGTTACTCCTCCACTTTAACCATGTAGGAAATCGCGTTAACCATGCCGCGTACAGCTGGCGTGTCTTCACGCTCTACGGTGTGGTTAATACGACGCAGACCCAGGCCAAGCAGCGTTGCCTTGTGTTTCGGCAAACGTCCGATCGAACTGCGGGTTTGAGTAATTTTAATAGTCTTAGCCATGGTCATTACCCCAGAATGTCTTCAACGGATTTGCCACGCTTGGCAGCGACCATTTCTGGGGAATTCATGTTGGCCAGGCCATCCAGCGTTGCACGAACCACGTTAATCGGGTTAGTGGAACCGTAGGCTTTAGCCAGAACGTTATGAACCCCAGCGACTTCCAGAACGGCGCGCATTGCACCGCCGGCAATGATACCGGTACCTTCAGAAGCCGGCTGCATGAACACACGAGAACCTGTGTGCACACCTTTAACAGGGTGCTGCAGGGTGCCGTTGTTCAGCGCGACATTGATCATATTGCGACGAGCTTTTTCCATCGCTTTCTGGATCGCTGCTGGAACTTCACGCGCTTTACCGTAACCAAAACCGATGCGACCGTTACCGTCGCCTACCACTGTCAGTGCAGTGAAGGAGAAAATACGACCACCTTTAACGGTTTTCGATACGCGATTTACCGCGATCAGCTTTTCCTGCAGTTCGCCAGCTTGTTTTTCGATGTGTGCCATCTTACACCTCTACCTTAGAACTGTAGGCCAGCTTCACGGGCAGCATCTGCCAGTGCCTGGACACGACCATGATATTGGAAACCAGAGCGGTCGAAAGAAACACCAGTGATGCCTTTTTCGATTGCGCGCTCAGCAACTGCTTTACCAACAGCGGCGGCGGCGTCTTTGTTTCCAGTGTACTTCAGTTGCTCACTGATTGCTTTTTCTACTGTAGAAGCAGCAACCAGAACTTCAGAACCGTTTGGAGCAATTACCTGTGCGTAAATATGACGCGGGGTACGATGTACCACCAGGCGAGTTGCACCCAGCTCTTTGAGCTTGCGGCGTGCGCGGGTCGCACGACGGATACGAGCAGATTTCTTATCCATAGTGTTACCTTACTTCTTCTTAGCCTCTTTGGTACGCACGACTTCGTCGGCGTAACGAACACCCTTGCCTTTATAAGGCTCAGGACGACGGTAGGCGCGCAGATCGGCTGCAACCTGTCCAATCATCTGCTTATCAGCGCCTTTCAGCACGATTTCAGTTTGAGTTGGGCATTCAGCAGTGATTCCCGCTGGCAGCGCGTGTTCAACAGGGTGAGAAAAGCCCAGGGCCAGACTCACAGCGTTGCCTTTCACGGCCGCACGATAACCTACACCAACCAGCTGCAGCTTCTTAGTGAAGCCTTCGGTAACACCGATAACCATACTGTTCAGCAGTGCGCGAGAAGTACCAGCCTGTGCCCAACCGTCTGCAAAACCTTCGCGTGGTGCGAAAGTCAGAGTGTTGTCAGCATGCTTAACTTCTACAGCATTGTTGATAGTACGAGTCAGCTCGCCGTTTTTACCTTTAATCGAAATAACCTGACCGTCGAGTTTTACCTCTACGCCGGCAGGAATGACGACAGGTGCTTTAGCAACACGAGACATTCTTTCCTCCGTTAAGCTACGTAGCAGATAATTTCGCCACCAAGACCAGCCTGGCGCGCTGCACGATCGGTCATGACACCTTTAGAGGTAGAAACAACAGCGATACCCAGTCCAGCCATTACTTTTGGCAGTTCGTCTTTGCGTTTGTAGATACGCAGACCTGGACGGCTTACACGCTGAATGCTTTCTACCACAGCCTTGCCCTGGAAATACTTAAGAGTCAGTTCCAGTTCTGGCTTGGTGTCGCCTTCGATTTTAAATTCTTCAATATATCCTTCTTCCTTCAGCACGTTGGCAATTGCCACTTTCAGCTTGGAGGAAGGCATGGTGACCGCAACTTTGTTCGCGGCCTGACCGTTACGGATACGGGTCAGCATATCCGCGATCGGATCTTGCATGCTCATCTGTCTTTACTCCCGTGATTCAATTGGTAATTACCAGCTAGCCTTTTTCAAGCCAGGCACTTCACCGCGCATGGCGGCTTCACGCAGCTTGATACGGCTCAACCCGAATTTGCCCACATAACCATGTGGACGGCCAGTTTGGCGGCAGCGGTTACGCTGACGGGACGGGCTGGAATCACGCGGCAGAGTTTGCAGCTTGAGAACCGCATTCCAACGATCTTCGTCGGAAGAGTTCACACTAGAGATGATAGCTTTTAATTCCTCGCGTTTAGCGCGGTATTTATCAGCCAGTTTTACGCGAACGACTTCGCGTGCCTTCATCGATTGCTTAGCCATGAAGTAACCCTACCTTACTTGCGGAACGGGAAGTCAAAGGCAGCCAGCAGAGCACGGCCTTCATCGTCAGATTTCGCAGTAGTGGTAATGGTAATATCCAAACCACGAACGCGATCGACTTTGTCATAGTCGATTTCTGGGAAGATGATCTGCTCACGAACGCCCATGCTGTAGTTACCACGACCGTCGAATGACTTAGCGGACAGGCCACGGAAGTCACGGATACGAGGTACAGCAATAGAGATCAGACGCTCAAAGAACTCCCACATGCGTTCGCCACGCAGAGTTACTTTACAGCCGATCGGATAGCCCTGACGGATTTTGAAGCCTGCAACAGATTTGCGTGCTTTGGTGATAAACGGTTTTTGACCGGAGATTGCTGCCAGGTCAGCTGCTGCGTTATCCAGCAGTTTCTTGTCAGCGATCGCTTCACCAACACCCATGTTCAGGGTGATCTTCTCGACCCGAGGGACTTGCATGACAGAATTGTAGTTAAACTCAGTCATGAGTTTCTTAACTACTTCGTCTTTGTAGTAATCATGCAGTTTCGCCATCGTACTACTCCAAATTACTTGATAGTTTCGCTGTTAGACTTGAAGAAACGGACTTTTTTGCCGTCTTCGAATCTAAAGCCTACACGGTCAGCCTTGCCGGTGGCAGTGTTGTAAAGCGCAACGTTGGAAACCTGAATAGCGGCTTCTTTTTCAACGATGCCACCTGGTTGGTTCAGAGCCGGAACCGGCTTCTGATGTTTCTTCACCAGGTTGATACCTTCAACAATGACCTTGCCAGAAGACAGGACATTCTTAACTTTACCGCGCTTACCTTTATCTTTGCCGGTCAGCACGATAACTTCGTCATCGCGACGGATTTTAGCTGCCATTTTTCGCTCCTTAGAGTACTTCTGGTGCCAGAGAGATAATTTTCATGAACTTTTCAGTACGAAGTTCACGAGTTACCGGCCCAAAAATACGCGTTCCGATAGGCTGCTCGCTGTTATTGTTCAGAATAACGCATGCATTACCATCGAAGCGAATGACAGAACCGTCCGGGCGACGAACACCCTTCTTGGTGCGCACCACTACCGCCTTCAGCACATCACCTTTCTTAACCTTACCGCGAGGAATTGCTTCCTTGATGGTAATTTTGATGATATCGCCTACGCCTGCGTAGCGACGGTGCGAGCCACCCAGAACCTTGATACACATTACGCGACGTGCACCGGAGTTGTCGGCGACGTTCAGCATAGTCTGTTCTTGGATCATTTTAGTGCTCCGCTAATGTCAACTACTACTTCGGGACCTGATTCAGGTCGTATAAAAGCCCCATTATTGAGGGCGCAGCATTATAACACCGCATCTCGCATATGGGTAGAAAAAATAAACGACTCATATCGAGTCGATATTTGATCCTCTAAATTGAGGAACGCGACATTCTAAGGAATTGTTCACCCGGTAGCAATCGTAATCTGCACACTTCTTCAGCTTGATGGGGGTTTAAAGGCGTAATTCTGGAAACGGCTCGTAAAAAAGACGGTTTTCTGACCGTCTTTTGTGCCGATTTTCACTGCTCAGGGATAAAGCGTGGCGGCGAGCGCATTGTGCTGCGCAACGGTTTTGTCCAAATCCATCACCGTCATCTGCCCTTTCTCGACCACGACTCTGCCATTAATCACGCTGTAAGCTACCGTTCCCGGATTGCAAAAGACCAGCGCCGCCAGCGGATCGTGTCCGGCGCCTGCCAGGCCGGGACGATTCAGATCGAAAGCGACGATATCCGCCATCATACCGGGCGCAATGGCGCCGACATCGTCACGGTTCAACACTTTTGCGCCGTTAAGCGTCGCCAGTTCCAGCGCCTGCCTGGCCGTCATCGCATCCGGGCCGAAGCCAACCCGCTGCAACAGCATCGCCTGACGCACTTCCGCTATCATATCCGCCGTGTCATTTGACGCCGAACCATCCACGCCCAATCCCACATTCACGCCGGCATTGAGCATGGTTCTTACTGGTGCGATACCGGAGGCCAGCCGCATATTGGAACAGGGGCAGTGTGCAATGCCCGTGCCGGTGCGGGCAAAAAGGTTAATGCCGTAATCATCCAGCTTCACGCAGTGGGCATGCCACACGTCATGCCCGACCCAGCCCAGCTCTTCAACATACTGCGCCGGCGTACGGTTGAATTTTTCCTGGCTATAGCGAACGTCGTTATCGTTTTCCGCCAGATGAGTGTGCAGAGACACTTTATAGCTGCGCGCCAGGCTGGCCGACTCCCTCATTAAATCCTGAGTGACGGAAAAAGGCGAGCAAGGCGCCACTACGATCCGCAGCATCGAGCCGCGTCGGGCGTCGTGATAACGCTCAATGACCCGCTGGGTGTCGGTCAAAATTGCCGCTTCGTCTTCCACCAGGGAATCCGGCGGCAGTCCTCCCCTGCTCTGCCCCAGGCTCATGCTGCCGCGACTGGCATGAAAACGCATTCCCATCCGGGCGGCGGCTTCAATACTGTCATCTAATTTACAGCCACCAGGATAAAGGTAAAGATGATCGCTGGTCGTGGTGCAGCCGGACAGGATCAGCTCGGCCATCGACATCATGGTCGAAACGCGGATCATCTCCGGCGTCATTTTCTGCCAGATGGGATAAAGGTTGCTGATCCATTTAAACAGCTCGCCATCCTGGGCAGGAGGAATGACCCGCGTCAGGCTCTGGTACATATGGTGATGGGTATTGATCAGCCCGGGAATGGCAATGTGTCCCTTCAGATCGATGAGCTCATCTGCCTGCTGCGGTAGCTCTTCGGCTTTGCCGACCGCCGTAATAACATTGCCTTTTATCAGTATGCTGCCGTGGCGGATCTCTCGCCTTTCGTGATCCATAGTGGCAATCATATCGGCGTTTTTCAGCAGCAGCGTCCGGCCAGGTTTTACGGGATGATGCTCTTTAGCCGCGGCCGCAGAGGGCGAGACGGCAAAAAGTTTAGAGGAAGCGGCAAGCAGCGGTAGAGTCAGCAGCAGCCGACGGGTCTGGTCTGGTTGATTGTGCATAATTACTTTCCATGTCGTATTCCCGATACAGGGCTGACTACCCACGCGCCCTGCGCAAGTCCGTCCGGCAGCGCCGAACGATAAGCTTATCTTAAGCATTATGGAAAGATTAAACGTGATCGGGATCATCGGGCGGCTGCCGCAATCGGCGAGCATTCATTGATGAGGGTTTTGCAGAGGGAAAAGCGGGAGAGCAGAAAAGAAAAAACCCCCGCAAGCGGGGGTTTTTCAGAGAGAAGAAGTTCTTACAGAACCGCTTTCTCTACAACGCGAACCAGGGTCCAGGACTTAGTCTTGGACAGTGGACGGCATTCACGGATTTCAACCTTGTCGCCGATACCACATTCATTGTTCTCGTCATGTACGTGCAGTTTAGTCGTACGCTTAATGAACTTACCGTAGATTGGGTGTTTCACGAAACGTTCGATAGCTACAACAATGGATTTCTCCATTTTGTCGCTAGTCACACGACCTTGCAGAGTACGGATTTTATCGGTCATTACGCACCCGCCTTCTCAGTCAGTAAAGTCTTAACGCGTGCAACATCACGGCGAACATTTTTCAACAGATGAGTCTGTTGCAGTTGGCCAGATGCTGCCTGCATGCGCAGGTTAAACTGCTCACGCAGCAGGTTAAGCAGCTCAGTGTTCAGCTCTTCAACGCTTTTCTCACGCAGCTCAGTTGCTTTCATTACATCACCGTCTTAGTTACAAAGGTGGTTTTGATAGGCAGTTTTGCTGCTGCCAGCTTGAATGCTTCACGGGCCAGCTCTTCCGGAACACCGTCCATTTCATATAGGACTTTACCAGGCTGGATCAGGGCAACCCAATACTCAACGTTACCCTTACCTTTACCCATACGCACTTCCAGCGGCTTCTCGGTAATTGGTTTGTCCGGGAATACACGGATCCAAATTTTACCTTGACGCTTAACTGCACGGGTCATAGCACGACGTGCTGCTTCGATCTGACGAGCAGTCAGACGACCACGGCCAACAGCTTTCAGACCGAAAGTACCGAAGCTAACATCCGTACCCTGCGCCAGACCACGGTTGCGGCCTTTGTGCACTTTACGGAATTTTGTACGCTTTGGTTGTAACATCAGCGACTCTCCTTACTTACGGCCTTTACGCTGCTGCTTTTTAGGTTGAGCAGCCGGTTCCGGTTGTTCAACAGCAGCCATACCACCCAGGATCTCGCCTTTGAAGATCCATACCTTAACGCCGATTACACCGTAAGTGGTGTGCGCTTCAGAGGTGTTGTAGTCAATGTCAGCACGCAGGGTGTGCAACGGCACGCGGCCTTCACGGTACCATTCGGTACGCGCGATTTCAGCACCGCCCAGACGGCCACTAACTTCAACTTTGATCCCTTTAGCGCCCAGACGCATTGCGTTCTGTACAGCACGCTTCATCGCACGACGGAACATCACGCGACGCTCCAGCTGTGAAGTGATGCTGTCAGCAACCAGTTTAGCGTCCAGTTCCGGTTTACGGACTTCGGCGATATTGATCTGTGCAGGAACGCCAGCGATATCCGCTACGACCTTGCGCAGTTTTTCTACGTCTTCGCCTTTCTTACCGATCACGATGCCAGGACGAGCGGTGTGAATGGTCACACGGATGCTCTTAGCCGGACGCTCGATAACGATACGAGAAACGGACGCCTTAGCCAGTTCTTTAGTCAGGAACTGACGTACTTTAAAGTCGCTGTCCAGGTTGTCAGCGAATTCTTTGGTATTTGCGAACCAGGTAGAGTTCCAGGGTTTAACAATACCCAGGCGAATACCATTAGGATGTACTTTCTGACCCATTGCTAGTCTCCAGAGTCTCAGCGATCGGACACAACCACAGTAATGTGGCTGGTGCGCTTCAGGATGCGATCTGCACGACCTTTTGCACGCGGCATAATGCGCTTCATGCTTGGGCCTTCGTCTACGAAGATCTTCGTGACTTTCAGATCATCAATGTCAGCGCCATCGTTGTGTTCGGCGTTAGCAATGGCAGATTCCAGAACTTTCTTGACCAGTACAGCCGCTTTCTTATTGGTGTAGGTCAAAATGTCCAGAGCCTGCGACACTTTCTTACCGCGGACAAGATCTGCTACCAGGCGAACCTTCTGAGCAGAAGAACGAGCGTGGCGATGTTTAGCGATAGTTTCCATCTCTTCCTCCTGTTAGCGTTTCTTGGCTTTCTTATCAGCAGTGTGACCGCGATAAGTACGAGTCGGTGCAAATTCACCCAGTTTGTGACCGACCATTTCGTCGGAAACAAAGACAGGAACGTGCTGACGACCATTATGGACAGCGATGGTCAAACCGATCATGTTAGGGAAGATCGTTGAACGACGGGACCAGGTGCGCAAAGGCTTCTTGTCTCCGCTTTCCACCGCTTTCTCTACCTTCTTCAGCAAGTGCAGGTCAATAAAAGGACCTTTCTTGAGAGAACGTGGCATGGCTTATCCTCTAAAATTATTTGCTACGGCGACGTACGATAAATTTATCAGTACGCTTGTTGCTACGGGTCTTCTTACCTTTAGTCTGCAGGCCCCAAGGTGAAACAGGGTGCTTACCAAAGTTACGACCTTCACCACCACCGTGCGGGTGATCGACTGGGTTCATCGCAGTACCGCGAACGGTAGGACGAACACCACGCCAACGAGCTGCACCGGCTTTACCCAGAACGCGAAGCATGTGCTCAGCGTTGCCGACTTCGCCCAGGGTCGCGCGGCAGTCGGATTCGACTTTACGCATTTCACCAGAACGCAGACGCAGGGTAACGTAGGAACCTTCACGCGCAACGATCTGCACGTAAGCACCGGCTGAACGGGCAATCTGACCGCCTTTGCCTGGTTTCATTTCTACGTTGTGTACGGTGGAACCCACTGGGATGTTGCGCATCGGCAGGGTGTTACCCGCTTTAATCGCCGCATCAACGCCAGACTGAATCTGGTCGCCAGCTTTCAGGCCTTTAGGGGCCAGGATGTAACGGCGCTCGCCGTCTTTGTACAGAACCAGCGCGATGTTCGCGGAGCGGTTCGGATCGTACTCAAGACGTTCAACGGTAGCCGGGATACCATCTTTGTTGCGTTTGAAGTCAACAATACGGTAAGCCTGCTTGTGACCACCACCGATATGACGGGTAGTGATGCGACCATTGTTGTTACGGCCACCGGATTTGCTGTTTTTTTCTACCAGCGGGGCAAATGGTTTGCCCTTGTGCAGCTCCGCGTTTACCACTTTAACTACGTGGCGACGACCCGGAGATGTCGGTTTACATTTAACAACTGCCATTGTTCTTCTCCTCCGACTTACTCAGCGCCGCCGACGAAGTCCAGATTCTGGCCTTCTTTCAGGGTGACGTAAGCTTTTTTCCAGTCGTTACGACGGCCAATACGCTGTCCGGAACGTTTAACTTTCCCTTTCATGACCAGGGTGTTAACTTCCTTCACTTCCACTTCGAAAAGCTTCTGTACAGCGGCTTTGATTTCTGCTTTGGTCGCGTCTTTAGCAACTTTGAGAACGATGGTGTTGGTTTTTTCCATCGCAGCAGACGCTTTTTCAGATACGTGCGGCGAGCGCAGTACTTTCAGCAGACGTTCTTCACGGATCATGCCAGCATCTCCTCAACTTGCTTAACTGCATCAGCAGTCATAACGACTTTGTCGAAGGCGATCAGGCTAACTGGGTCGATACCCGCTGCATCACGTACGTCAACCTTGTACAGGTTGCGAGCGGCCAGGAACAGGTTCTCTTCCAGTTCGCCAGTGATGATCAGCACGTCTTCCAGCGCCATGTCTTTCAGTTTCTCTACCAGCAGCTTAGTTTTAGGCGCTTCCAGAGAGAACTGCTCGACAACGATCAGACGATCTTGACGTACCAGCTCGGACAGGATGCTTTTCAGCGCGCCGCGGTACATCTTTTTGTTAACTTTTTGACTGTGGTCCTGCGGCTTCGCAGCGAAGGTCACGCCACCGGAACGCCAGATTGGGCTCTTTGCAGAACCTGCACGCGCACGGCCGGTACCTTTCTGGCGCCACGGCTTTTTGCCGGAACCAGTTACTTCAGCACGGGTCTTCTGAGCACGGGTACCTTGACGGGCACCTGCTGCATAAGCAACAACAACCTGATGTACCAGCGCTTCGTTGAAATCACGACCGAAGGTAGTTTCGGAAACAGTCAGCGCGCTTTGCGCGTCTTTCAATACTAATTCCATTGCTATCCCCTTACGCCTTCACAGCTGGTTTAACAATCAGGTCGCTACCGGTTGCACCGGGAACTGCACCTTTAACCAGCAGCAGGTTGCGCTCAGCGTCAACACGTACTACGTCCAGGCTCTGAACGGTTACGCGCTCATTACCCAGCTGGCCTGCCATTTTCTTGCCTTTGAACACTTTGCCCGGAGTCTGGTTCTGACCGATAGAACCCGGAACGCGGTGAGACAAGGAGTTACCGTGAGTAGCATCCTGAGTACGGAAGTTCCAGCGCTTAACAGTACCGGCAAAACCTTTACCTTTAGATGTGCCAGTCACGTCAACTTTTTTCACGTCAGCGAAAATATCAACGTTAATGCTCTGGCCTACGGTGAACTCGTCGCCTTCAGCGGTACGGAATTCCCAAAGACCACGGCCAGCTTCTACGCCAGCTTTAGCAAAATGGCCTGCTTCAGGCTTGGTGACGCGGTTTGCTTTTTTAGCACCGGCAGTTACCTGGATAGCAGTGTAGCCGTCGTTTTCCAGGTTCTTAACCTGAGTCACGCGGTTTGCTTCAATTTCGATCACGGTTACTGGGATAGATACGCCGTCTTCAGTGAAGACGCGGGTCATGCCCACTTTTTTACCGACTAAACCAATCATTGTTTCAACCTCTCAATCGCTCAATGACCTGATTAACCCAGGCTGATCTGCACGTCAACACCTGCAGCCAGATCCAGACGCATCAGAGCATCAACCGTTTTTTCAGTTGGCTCAACGATGTCAACCAGACGCTTGTGAGTGCGAATTTCATACTGATCGCGCGCATCTTTGTTGACGTGCGGGGAGATCAGAACGGTAAAGCGCTCTTTGCGGGTCGGCAGAGGAATTGGACCACGAACCTGCGCACCAGTGCGCTTGGCAGTCTCAACGATTTCTGCGGTCGATTGATCGATCAGACGATGATCAAACGCTTTAAGACGGATACGGATTCTTTGGTTCTGCATGAGACCAGAGCTCCAATTATTTATAAACGAAAAAAATTACTACTCACACCCATTACGATTGATGGGGGAGTGTAATCGTCTGCACATAACTCCCCGATTGGGAGTATTGTCAGGGAGCTAATTGCTCGCCTGCGGTTCAGATTGAACCGGGCCGTCATTTCTGACAGGCCCGCGCATTATACGTACGTGGGCGGGCTTTGCAAGGTGTTTCTTGCCGTCATCGCTGCATGAAGGGGATAATGAAAGAGGAATAAGAGGACGGCAGAGACAAAAATGCCGCCGAAGTTACTGTTTCGGCGGCGTATATTTATTCAGCAACATGGGCCCTGCTATTCCACTTTTATTTGTGACTGGAGATAGTTCTGCACGCCGATTTTCGCGATCAGCTCCAGCTCGGTTTCCAGAAAGTCGATATGGTGCTCTTCATCTTCCAGAATGACGATCATCATATCGCGGCTGACGTAGTCGTGAACCTTGTCGGCATAAGAGATAGCCTCGCGCAGATCTCTGGCCCCTTCCAGTTCCAGCGCCAAATCTGAACGCAGTATCTCCTCAACGTCTTCGCCAATGCGTAACCGCCCCAAATCCTGCAGGTTAGGCAGGCCTTCGAGAAAAAGAATGCGCTCTATATATTTATCCGCATGTTTCATCTCGTCGATCGACTCGTGATACTCAATATCGTTAAGGCGCATCAGTCCCCAGTTTTTGAACATCCGCGCGTGCAAAAAGTACTGGTTGATGGCAACCAGCTCATTTCCAAGCAGTTTGTTTAAATGACTTATGATTTTGGCATCGCCCTTCATCTTGCTTCCTCCGCTTCCGGTTATTCAGATCGTAGATGCACAATCCGGGAAGTCAAAAAAGCATGACAAATTGCAGGGGATTATCAGGCAATCTCTTTATACAGCGGCGCGTTCGGCAGCTCTTCATTCATGATGTCGTGCGCCAGGCGCAGGCATTTGCCGCACTGCTTGCCCACAGGGAGGAGCTTGCGCAGCTGCTGGATAGATTTGGGCTGGTAGCGGCGAACCACTTCACGAAGGGTTTTGTCGCTGATGGCGTTACACAGGCAGACGTACATAATTTTATTCCGGTACAAATAACGATCAAATTGTAAATGAGAATCGTTTTTATTTCAACCTGAATGCGGTTTCCTTTCTGACCCTGCGCTTTCTGAATAGCGCCCATAAAAAAAGAGCACCGAAGTGCTCTTTTTATCAGCAAGCAGAGCGAACTCTGCCGTTATCTACCATTAAGCGATAACTTTAGCAACAACGCCCGCGCCAACGGTACGGCCGCCTTCACGGATTGCGAAACGCAGACCGTCGTCCATTGCGATTGGGTGGATCAGGGTAACAA
>NZ_JARUWZ010000044.1:0-27920 GCF_030433775.1 Erwinia sp. PsM31 | reverse complement strand
CGGCTACGAACCGAGCGGTCGGAGGTTCGAATCCTCCCGGATGCACCATATTTTGTAGAAGTCGGCAGTAGCCTCTTCTGAGAAATGAAAAGATTTAAACGTCTGTCAGTTTCTTCTGTATCTCCTCAGGTTTGTCGCGTTATCTCCCCACTGTTTTCCAATGCATCCGTAGCTCAGCTGGATAGAGTACTCGGCTACGAACCGAGCGGTCGGAGGTTCGAATCCTCCCGGATGCACCATATTTTGCAAATCTGGTCGCAATAACGTACTGGCATAGCGCAAGCAGTTACCGCCAGCACAAGGGATGATAACGTTGCTTTAGCAACGGCCCGTAAGGGTGAGGCGCCAGCCGAATCATCCTCCCGGATGCACCATATTTTAGTAATGTGGCAGCAATATCTTAACTGACATACTGTGAAAAGCTTGCAGCGTGTACAGGGAGGATAACATCGCTAAGCGATGGCCCGAAGGGTGAGGCGTAAGCCGGATCATCCTCCCGGATGCACCCTATTCAGTTGTACCAGGCAGTATCTTTAGCTTTCCTCAATGCATCCGTAGCTCAGCTGGATAGAGTACTCGGCTACGAACCGAGCGGTCGGAGGTTCGAATCCTCCCGGATGCACCATATTTTAGTAATGCGGCAGCAATATCTTAACTGACATACTGTGAAAAGGTTGCAGCGTGTACAGGGAGGATAACATCGCTAAGCGATGGCCCGAAGGGTGAGGCGTAAGCCGAATCATCCTCCCGGATGCACCATATTTTGCAAATCTGGTCGCAATAACGTACTGGCATAGCGCAAGCAGTTACCGCCAGCACAAGGGATGATAACGTTGCTTTAGCAACGGCCCGTAAGGGTGAGGCGCCAGCCGAATCATCCTCCCGGATGCACCATCTTCTGAATATCTCGTCGTAACACCTTTACTGACATACTGTAGAAAGCTTGCAGCTTGTACAGGAAGAGTAAAAACGCTTAGCAATGACCCGAAGCGCAAGCCGCATTATCCTCATCTTCTGTTATTCCAACTCATAGCCATTCTGAACAGCCATACCGTATAAAGCTTATAGCGCTGATCCTACAGCAATCCTTTACGATCGAATTGTAAAAAACCTGCCTGATGCTTTTCTAATACCCTTTCCGTATCCTCATACTTGCTGCCTTAACAAGGCGAAATTATCACGCCGCTTTATAATATACATTTCCTCACTTTCTGCTTTTGCCGTTATATACCCCGTTAATTGCCGGTTCAGAGTCGGTTCCATAGTTACACTTTTGTGCTTTTTGGCCTCAATTAAGGCCATCTGTTAACAAGGATATAATCTGATAATAAAAAACCCTATATGTTTCAAGGCATTTGCGGATCCATGCTGACAGCGACAAGTTCGGTGCTTTACGCTAAAGTAAACGTTCGTTGATTCAGGGACGGAGGCTTCCGTGTACGACAGTTATGACGGCTTGATATTTGATATGGACGGCACGATTCTGGATACGGAACCTACGCATCGTAAAGCCTGGCGAACCGTTCTGGCGCGCTACGATATGCGCTTTGACGACCTGTCGCTGATTAAGCTGAACGGCTCGCCAACGTGGCGGATAGCGGAAGCTATCATCAACAGCTATCAGAGCAGCCTGGATCCCCATCAGCTGGCCGCAGAAAAAACCGCGGCGCTGAAAGAGATGCTTTTCGATAGCGTCCAGCCGCTGCCGCTGGTTGACGTCGTTAAAGCTTACCGCGGTAAACGGCCTATGGCGGTCGGTACCGGCAGCGAGCACGCCGTAGCCGAAGCGCTGCTGCAACATTTAGGGCTTCGCGACTATTTTGACGCGGTTGTCGGTGCTGATGACGTTAAGCGTCATAAGCCGGAACCGGATACGTTTCTGCGCTGCGCCGAATTAATCGGTGTTGCGCCTGAGCGCTGTATCGTGTTTGAAGACGCCGATTTCGGTATTCAGGCCGCGCAGGCGGCAGGCATGGCTTTTGTCGACGTCAGGCGTCTGTGAGCGACTGGCTATACGGTTCAATGTTTGTCAGCGGTTTCCTGAGCGCCACGCTGCTGCCGGGAAACTCAGAAGTGCTGCTGGTTTCGCTGCTGCTGTCGGGAAAAGCTTCCGCGCTCGGCGTGACCGGCATTGCTGCCCTGGGGAATACCCTCGGCGGTTTAACCAACGTTATCATCGGCCGCTGTCTGCCGCTAAAACAGCAGGGGCGATGGCATAACACAGCAACAGCGTGGCTGCACCGCTGGGGGCCTGCTGCGTTACTTCTTAGCTGGTTGCCGGTTATTGGCGATCTGCTTTGCGTTCTCGCGGGGTGGCTTCGCTTCGCCTGGCTTCCGGTTGCGCTCTGGCTCGCCGTGGGCAAGACGTTGCGCTATGGCGTGCTGGCTTTCGCAACATTACAGGGCATGGAATGGTGGCAGTGATTCGCTAAGCGTCGCTATCATGATTAACATTATGCTGAACAATAATAAATTTTTCCCCAAGCGGGAGGTCAATTTGATCCCGGACGTATCACAGGCGCTTTCCTGGCTGGAAGCTCACCCTGAGGCAATGAAAGGTATTGGTCGCGGCATTGAACGCGAAACGCTGCGTGTTAAACCTGATGGCCATCTGGCCACCAGCGGACACCCTAAATCGCTGGGTTCAGCCTTGACCCATAAGTGGATTACCACTGATTTTGCTGAAACGCTGCTGGAATTTATTACGCCGGTAGATCGTGACATCGATCATCTGCTGGCTTTTCTGCGCGATATTCATCGTCACGTCTCACGCGATCTCGGCGCGGAGCGGATGTGGCCAATGAGTATGCCGTGCCTGATCGACGACAGCGATAAAATAGAGCTGGCGCAGTACGGGCGCTCCAATATCGGGCAGATGAAAACGCTCTATCGGCAGGGCCTGAAGAACCGCTATGGCGCGCTGATGCAGGTCATTTCCGGCGTGCACTATAACTTCTCGCTGCCGCTCTCTTTCTGGCAGGCCTGGACGGATGGCAAAGAAGGGCAGAGCAGCACCGACGCGATCTCGGAAGGCTATCTGCGCCTGATCCGTAACTACTATCGCTTTGGCTGGATCATTCCCTATCTGTTTGGCGCTTCGCCGGCCGTTTGTTCTTCTTTCCTGCAGGGGAAAGAGACGGACTTACCGTTTGAGCGTACCGAAAATGGTCTGCTCTATCTGCCTTACGCTACCTCTTTGCGCCTGAGTGACTTGGGTTATACCAATAAATCGCAGAGCGGACTGGGCATCACCTTCAATAATCTTCCTGACTATGTCAAAGCGCTGAAGGCGGCGATTAAAACGCCTTCGGAAGAGTACGCGCGCATGGGCGTGAAGGATGAGCAGGGCAACTGGCTGCAGCTCAACACTAACGTGTTGCAGATTGAAAACGAGCTGTATGCGCCGATCCGCCCGAAACGCGTTACGCGCTCCGGCGAAAATCCCTCCGATGCGCTGCTGCGCGGCGGCATCGAGTACATTGAAGTGCGCTCGCTGGATATTAACCCGTTCTCGCCGACAGGCGTGGATGAAAATCAGGTGCGCTTCCTCGATCTGTTCCTGATCTGGTGTACGCTGGCCGACGCGCCGGAAATGAGTAGCGAAGAGCTGCTCTGCACGCGCGCCAACTGGAACCGGGTCATTCTGGAAGGGCGCAAGCCGGGCCTGATGCTGGGTATCGGTTGCGAAGAAGCGCAGTTCCCGCTGGCGGAAGTCGGCAAAAACCTGTTTAAAGATCTGCAGCGCGTGGCGGAAACGCTCGATCGTCAGCAGGGCGATCGCCATTATCAGGCCGCCTGTGACCGTCTGGCCGCCTCGTTTGACGATCCTGACCTGACCTATTCGGCGCGTTTTTTGACAGCGCTGAAAGAAAACGGGCTGGCCGGTACGGGCCTGGCGCTGGCAGAGCAGTATCATGCTCAGTTGGCGAACGAGCAGCTGGAGATCCTGACGGAGAGCGACTTTGAGCAGGAGGCTATCCGTTCAAACGTTAGCCAGCAGGAAATCGAAGAAAGTGATACGCTTAGCTTTGAAGACTTTCTGAAAAGCCGAAGCTAACGCAAAAGAAAAAGGCCACATCAATGTGGCCAAATTAACATCTCTGTTGTCAGGGATGATGATAACAAAATGCGCGTCTTTCATAGATTCAGACCACGAGTCGACAGAGAAAGTTTCATCACTGCGAAAATAAATTTATCAGAGGTAACCATATGCCATTGCTGGATAGCTTTACCGTCGATCATACCATCATGGCGGCGCCTGCGGTTCGCGTAGCGAAAACCATGAACACGCCGCACGGCGATACCATTACCGTTTTCGATCTGCGCTTCTGCCGGCCAAACAAAGAAGTGATGCCGGAGCGCGGTATCCACACGCTGGAACATCTGTTTGCCGGTTTTATGCGTAACCATCTGAACGGCGACGGCGTTGAAATCATCGATATCTCGCCAATGGGCTGCCGCACCGGTTTCTATATGAGCCTGATTGGCACGCCGGACGAGCAGCGCGTGGCGAAAGCCTGGAAAGCCGCGATGCAGGACGTGCTGAAAGTGACCGATCAGCGCAAAATTCCTGAGCTGAACGAGTACCAGTGCGGCACCTATGAAATGCACTCTCTGGATGAAGCGCAGGATATCGCGCGTCACATCATTGAGCATGATATCGGCGTGAACCACAACGACGAGCTGGCACTGCCGCAGGATAAACTGCAGGAACTGCACATCTAGTCAGTTAACCGGGCTTCCCTTGCAGAAACCCGGTTGTTTATCCCCTGGCGGTAGGGGATAGCTATCAGGAACCCACCGACTCCTTCAGCGGCTTTTGCGGCGTAACGCGAACCTGTTTAATCATATTCTCCTGCACGTCGAGGATATCGATCGCATAGTGACCGATATGCACCGTAGTGTTGGGCAGCGGAATATCTTCCAGCACTTCCAGAATCATGCCGTTAACCGTACGCGCTTCCTCTTCCGGCAGCTGCCAGTTAAAGGCCTTGTTCAGCTCGCGCACGTTAGCGCTGCCTTCAATCAGCACCGAGCCGTCATTCTGTGGCATCACTTCTTCCGCCAGCGTCGGGGACATGGAGGTGGTGAAATCGCCGACTATCTCTTCCAGAATGTCTTCAATGGTGATCAGGCCTTTAATATCGCCATATTCATCGACAACCAGACCTACTTTCTTCTTATTGCGCTGGAACTTCACCAGCTGGATGTTCAGCGGCGTGCCTTCCGGCACGTAGTAAATCTCATCCGCCGCGCGCAGCATGACTTCTTTGGTGAACTCTTTTTTCTCGGTCATCAGGCGGTAGGCTTCCCGCACGCGCAGCATACTGATGGTATCGTCCAGCGAATCGCGATAGAGCACGATGCGGCCATGCGGCGAGTGCGTCAGCTGCCGCACGATGGATTTCCAGTCATCGTTGATATTAATGCCCACAATTTCATTGCGCGGCACCATAATGTCGTCAACGTTCACTTTTTCCAGATCCAGCACGGACAGCAGCATATCCTGATTGCGATGCGACATCAGCGTGCGCGATTCATACACGATGGTGCGCAGCTCTTCTTTGCTCAGCGCGGAGGTGGCGGCGCTGTCGGTTTTCATGCCGACCATCCGCATCAGAACGCGGGTAATGGTATTCAGCAGCCAGACCAGCGGCATCATGATGATTTGCAGCGGGCCTAACAGCAGGCTGCTGGGGAAAGCGACTTTTTCAGGATAAAGCGCGGCAACGGTTTTCGGCAGTACTTCCGCAAACACCAGCACCACAAACGTCAGGATGCCGGTAGCGATGGCTACGCCTTCATCGCCGTGCAGGCGCATCCCGACGATGGTTGCCAGCGCGGAGGCGAGGATATTAACGAGGTTGTTGCCGATCAGCACCAGGCTGAGCAGGCGATCGGGGCGACGCAGCAGTTTCTCTACCCGACGGGCGGCGCGATCGCCGTTTTTAGCCTGATGGCGCAGCTTATAGCGGTTGAGCGTCATCATGCCGGTTTCGGAGCCGGCAAACCACGCCGACACCAGCACCATAACGAAAAGAATAATAATCAGCGTGGTGGTTGAAACTTGTTCCAACGAGGGAATTCCTTGTAGTGGAGGATCAGGAGGACAAAAAGTGTTGCAGCATACGGCTGCCGAAATAGGCCATGGTCAGCAGGAACGCGCCGCCGAAATTGAACCAGGCCACGCGGCGACCGCGCCACCCTTCATGATAGTGACCCCAGAGCAAAACGATATAGACAAACCAGGCCAGAATCGACAGCACGGCTTTATCCACGTTTTCACGGCTGAACAGATCCTGCATATAAAACAGACCGGTACACAGCACCAGCGTCAGCAACACTACCCCGATCTGAGTGATATGGAACATTTTGCGCTCGATGGTCATCAGCGGCGGAATGTCCTTGCTGAAAGCCAGCTTTTTGTTTTTCAGCAGCCAGTCTATCCACGCCAGCTGTAGCGCATAAAGCGCCGCAATCATTAGCGTAGCATAGGCAAACAGCGCCAGCCCGATGTGCACCATCATGCCGGGCGTGGTTTCCAGATGCGTGATAAACGCGTTGGGCACAAAGGTGGCGAAAGCCAGGTTGATCAGCGCGAAGCTGTAGACCAAAGGCAGCAGGATCCAGCCGCGATTGCGCGAGGCCACGATGGTCATAATGGCGCAGATCAGCAGGCTGACCAGCGATCCGATATTCAACAGGCTAAGGTTCTGACCGCCTTCCGCTGTGAAAATACGCTGTTCCAGCGCGACGCCATGACACACCAGCGCGACGACGGCGGAGATAACGGCCATGCCTCGCCACGCGCTCTGCTTGCGCAGCAGGCTGGGAATAATCAGGGCAAGGCTGAAAGAGTAGGCGAGCAGCGCCAGGATCGCAAAAACGGACATAGGTGGTACCGGCAAGGCTATGAAAAAAAGCAGTATAGCGCCAGCGGCCGCTGGCTCCAAACGATCTCAACGCGGATGGCTGAGATCGCCGCGTCTTCATGTTATAATCTGCGCCATTGTGTCGCCTGGCGACCTCTCATTACGTTGAGCGAGAGACGATGTTTGATAATTTAACCGACAGATTGTCGCAGACCCTGCGCAATATCAGTGGCCGTGGACGGCTGACAGAAGACAACATTAAGGACACCCTGCGCGAAGTGCGCATGGCGCTGCTTGAGGCAGACGTTGCGCTGCCGGTAGTGCGTGACTTTATCGGCCGCGTTAAAGAGCGCGCCGTGGGTCACGACGTCAACAAGAGCCTGACGCCGGGTCAGGAATTTGTGAAGATCGTTCAGAATGAGCTGGTTGCCGCCATGGGCGCCGAGAACAACACGCTCAATCTGGCCGCTCAGCCACCGGCCGTGGTGCTGATGGCGGGCTTGCAGGGTGCGGGTAAAACCACCAGCGTCGGCAAGCTGGGTAAATTCCTGCGCGAGAAGCACAAGAAGAAAGTGCTGGTGGTTTCTGCCGACGTTTATCGCCCGGCGGCGATCAAACAGCTGGAAACCCTGGCGGAGCAGGTTGGCGTCGATTTCTGTCCGTCCGACCTGAGTCAGAAGCCGGTCGACATCGTTAAAAATGCGCTTCAGCAGGCAAAACTGAAGTTCTACGACGTGCTGCTGGTGGATACCGCCGGTCGTCTGCACGTTGACGAAGCGATGATGGACGAGATCAAACAGGTCCACGCTGCCATTAATCCGGTGGAAACGCTGTTTGTGGTCGACGCCATGACCGGTCAGGATGCGGCGAACACGGCGAAAGCCTTTAACGAAGCGCTGCCGCTGACCGGCGTTATCCTGACCAAGGTTGACGGTGACGCGCGCGGCGGTGCGGCGCTTTCTATCCGCCATATCACCGGCAAGCCGATTAAGTTTATGGGCGTCGGCGAAAAAACCGAGGCGCTGGAGCCGTTCTATCCGGATCGTATCGCTTCCCGTATTCTGGGCATGGGCGACGTCCTGTCACTGATTGAAGATATCGAAAGCAAAGTCGACCGCGCGCAGGCAGAGAAACTCGCCAGCAAGCTGAAAAAAGGCGACGGCTTCGATCTCAACGACTTCCTGGAGCAGCTCAAGCAGATGCGCAACATGGGCGGCATGGCCAGCCTGATGGGCAAACTGCCGGGCATGGGCCAGCTGCCGGACAACGTTAAATCGCAGATGGATGACAAAGTGCTGGTGCGCATGGAGGCGATGATCAACTCCATGACGCGCAAAGAGCGCGAGAAGCCGGAAATTATCAAAGGGTCCCGCAAGCGTCGTATCGCGACGGGTTCCGGTATGCAGGTGCAGGACGTCAACCGTTTGCTTAAGCAGTTTGACGACATGCAGCGCATGATGAAAAAGATGAAGAAGGGCGGAATGGCGAAGATGATGCGCGGCATGAAAGGTATGATGCCGCCGGGCTTCCCGGGCCGTTAATCGAGTCGGAAAAGCGCTCAGGCGAATTAGATTGCTTTTTACGCCAAAATGAGTAAAATTTTCGGGCTTTTTATATTGCACCCGGGCCCCGTTCCCTCAATGGGGCCCGGTTGTTTTATTAACTAAAGAGGATGTTATGGTAACAATTCGTTTGGCACGTCACGGCGCTAAAAAGCGTCCGTTTTATCAGGTAGTTGTCACTGACAGCCGCAACGCTCGCAACGGCCGCTTCATCGAGCGCGTTGGTTTCTTCAACCCGATCGCTTCTGGTCAGGCTGAAGCACTGCGTCTGGATCTGGACCGCATTGAGCACTGGGTTGGCCAGGGCGCTACTCTCTCTGATCGCGTTAACGCGCTGATCAAAGAAGCTAAGAAAGCAGCTTAATCTGTCACGGTGGTCAACATGAGCAAGCAACTCACCGCCCAGCCGCCCGCTAACCCGTTAACTCTGGGAAAGATGGGGTCGGCCTACGGTATTCGTGGTTGGCTCAAAGTGTTTTCCTCCACCGAAGATGCTGAAAGCATTTTTGACTACCAACCCTGGTTTATCCAGCGGGCGGGTCAATGGCAGCTTATCGAGCTGGAAGGCTGGAAGCGCCACAATCAGGACATGATCATCAAAGTCAAAGGCATTGACGATCGTGATGCGGCCACGCTACTTACCAATTGCGAAATTGTGGTAGACGCGGAGCAGCTGCCTCCTCTGGAAAGCGGTGACTATTACTGGAAAGACCTGATGGGCTGCCAGGTAGTAACCACGCAAGGATACGAGCTGGGCAAAGTCATTGATATGATGGAAACCGGTTCGAACGACGTTCTCGTCGTGAAGGCAAACCTGAAGGATGCGTTTGGTGCGAAGGAGCGGCTGATTCCGTTCCTTGATGGACAGGTTATCAAGAATGTCGATCTCACTACCGGCACCATCGAAGTAGATTGGGATCCTGGTTTTTGAGCTCCGGACAAGACGGTAACACTCCGGCGCAGTCGATGTGGATTGGCATAATCAGCCTGTTCCCTGAGATGTTTAGCGCAATTACCGAATACGGAGTAACTGGCCGGGCAGTAAAAAATGGCCTGCTCAGCATTCAGAGCTGGAGTCCTCGCGACTTCACTCATGACCGGCACCGTACCGTGGACGATCGTCCTTACGGCGGCGGACCGGGAATGCTAATGATGGTTCAGCCCTTACGGGATGCCATCCACGCAGCAAAAGCGGCGGCAGGAGAAGGCGCTAAGGTGATTTATCTTTCACCTCAGGGGCGCAAACTCGATCAAGTGGGGGTTTGCGAGCTGGCGACCAGCGAGAAGTTAATTCTGGTGTGTGGTCGCTATGAAGGGATTGATGAGCGCGTCATCCAAACCGAAATCGATGAAGAGTGGTCGATCGGGGATTACGTGCTCAGCGGTGGGGAACTGCCGGCAATGACGCTGATTGATTCGGTCGCCCGGTTTATACCTGGCGTACTGGGCAAGCAGGCGTCCGCCGAGGAAGATTCGTTTTCTGAGGGGCTGCTGGACTGTCCGCACTACACCCGACCTGAAGTGTTAGAAGGGATGGAGGTTCCGCCAGTTCTGCTGTCGGGCAACCATGCCGAAATTCGCCGCTGGCGCCTGAAACAGTCGCTGGGCCGTACCTGGCTAAGAAGACCTGAACTTCTGGAAAACCTGGCTCTGACTGAAGAGCAAGCAAAGTTGCTGAAGGAGTTCCAAAAGGAATTCAGACGGCAACATAACGATGATGGGCAGTCCGGGCAGTAGCCGCGGCGCCTGAATATCAGTTTACCCAGGATAAGAGATTTAATTATGAGCAACATTATCAAGCAAATCGAACAAGAGCAGATGAAACAGGACGTACCTTCATTCCGTCCGGGCGATTCCGTGGAAGTGAAAGTATGGGTTGTTGAAGGCTCCAAGAAGCGTCTGCAGGCATTCGAGGGCGTGGTTATCGCTATTCGTAACCGCGGTCTGCACTCTGCATTCACCGTTCGTAAAATTTCTAACGGCGAAGGTGTTGAGCGTGTATTCCAGACTCACTCACCTGTAATCGACAGCATTGCTGTTAAACGTCGTGGTGCCGTACGTAAGGCCAAACTGTACTACCTGCGTGAGCGTACCGGTAAGTCTGCACGTATCAAAGAACGTCTGGGCGCTAAAGCAGCATCCTAAGTTAATACGAAACAGGGGGCCGGTCGAAAGACCGGCCCTTTTTTTTGCCTGCCGTAACGCGTCAGGCCGTGCGGTTATTCCTCTCCAGCGCCTTGCTGAACGCTTCCCGTCGCTGACATCTTGCTACGTAACGGGTCAATTTATCGTTAACCGGCAATGCGCACAGTTGCGCCCACATCAGCGTATGCGAGAAGAAAATATCGGCCAGCGTAAAATGCTCACCTGCAATCCACTCTTGTTCAGCTGAAAAACGGATAGCGTCAAGCGTCTTGCTGGCGTCACGGAAAGTTGTCTCAATCACTGCTGGCGAACGTAGAGCCTCGGGCAGTAAAAATTTATGTTTAAGCAAATACCAGACTGGCGATTCAAGGTCTGTCAGAGAAAAGCTGAGCCACTCATTGACTTTGGCTTTTTGCAGCGCATCCGTCGGGTAAAGTTTCCCATCCCCTTTTTTTTCGCCCAGATACTGGCAGATAGCTGCCGTTTCAAAAATAAGGCTACCTTCGTCCTCCAGTACGGGCACTTTATGTAAGGGATGAGGAGAAGAGGCCGCTGGTTCTGTGGAAAAGAGCGCTACCGGAGAAGTGGTGTAATCTAATTTTAGCTCTTCCAGAGTCCATAGCACCCTCAAGGAGCGGCTTTTAGGAAATGTATAAACGTTCATTTAGCGCCCGGCCTCCGTAAGCAAAGCGACGACCAGCGGCGAAAGCGCATGACGCAGCGACGCCCGTTCGGATTGAAACAGCGTAGCGACAAAAAATCGGTGATGGGGCAATTCTATGCCGCGCACATCGCCTTGCCGATCTCTCGCGCTGATGCGCAGCGGAAAATCGGCCAGTTCGTTCCCGAAATCAGGGTTAACGCCAAAGTTACAATGATAGCCTTCATGCGTGCTGAGTTTGCCGTAGGCTTTTGCTATCGTCGAACCGGGTTCAATGACGATGTCGCCTGTTTGTTCAACCAGCGAGCAGCTAAGCGGCGCAATCACCATACGGCCTTCCGTATCCGTTTCTGCATGTGCCGCATCTTGCCAGCCCATCACGTTGCGCGCGTACTCAATAAGCGCATACTGAAAACCGCCGCAGGAACCAAGAAAAGGGATATTGTTTTCGCGCGCCCAGGTGATAGCCATAAAAGCGCCCTGGTCATGCTGATAAGGGCTGCCCGGCACGACCCAGATCGCGTCAAAATTATGCAATACGTCAGTCGAGGTAATCGCTGGGGTGGGCAACCATTCTGCCTCTACCGAAATATTGAGCGAGTCGGCGGCAAGCTTGATAGCGGGTGGGATGGCCTGATGCGCCACGGCATCAGGACGGAAATCGCCCACCAGGGCAAGACGGACAGATTGGTGCATGTTGTTTCCTGTTTGCAGAAAAAAGAGGCTATACGTTAGCCAGCAATCTGGCTTACGCTTTTGACTATTGAGCGCAGCCGTCAGGCGTATCGGCCCGATGAGTCATGGAGATATAAAACAACCCGAAGCACAGGGTTGCGGGTTTTCAGAAAATCAGCGCGTTCGATGAAAGCGGTAAATGGCCGTATCCGCCGGCCCGCTATCCAGCACGATCAATCCATGCTTAATGCCCATAAAGGCTGCGCCGCATTTTTCCGCCACGCGGCGGCTGGCCATATTTTCCGCCACTGCCAGGATTTCTACCGTATCTTTTTCCTGATCCTGCCACGCCAGATCGAGAAGATAACGCACGGCCTGGCTGGCGATGCCCTGTCGCTGCTCGCTGCTGCGTACCCAGTAGCCTATCGAGCACAGGTTTTTCTGATCGCTGGAATAGCGCAGTCCGGCACCGCCCAGCAAGCGGCCATCCCCGGCGAAAAGCCCCAGCTCGTTGGCTTCGCCTGTCTCACGCAGCATGTGGGTAGCGGCAAACCAGCGGCGAGCTTCTGCTGGACTAAAACCTTCATGCGCCCAGAGCAGCCAGGGACGCAACGTATCCAGTGAGGCATTCACGGCTTGCGCAAATTCAATGGCGTCGTCGTGACGGTAAGGGCGGTAAAGCACCTGCATATGGCTTTTCCTTCAGGCTTATTAATATTTACACGGCGTTATTAATGCAGACAGAAGCCCGGAAAAAGCGGCGGCTTAAGGCAATACGGCGGATGACGCAGGTTTTTAAAGCGACGCTGCCTTTATAAAATCCCAAGGTTATTTATAAACATTTCAACAGCGACAGATCAATCAATAAAAGCAGCTATGGCTAACCTGCTGATAGCCGTACGACGTCCTTTACTTCAGGTTATCGGGCAGACGTAAGGTTAATGCATATATTGGTGTAAAGTTAACTTTACATATAAGTTTTTTTAGTTTCTGGTCTTATTATTTATTAATCGTATGATTTATATATATTTATTTTTTATTCTCTTCTTGTTTATCTTTTGTGGTAATAAAAGTGTACATGGGCAGATTGAGTTTTGTACCGCTTCTGATACAGTATTCAAACCTTGATGACAGGCTGACGGGACCACTAGAGAGCTGACGACCATGCAAAAAGATGCGCTGAACAACGTTCATATCGCCGACGAACAGATTTTAATTACGCCGCAGGAGCTGAAAAACAAGTTCCCCCTGACCGACGCGCAGCAGACGCAGATCGCTGCTTCCCGTCAGACTATTTCAGACATTATCAGCGGAAAAGATCACCGTTTGCTGGTGGTGTGCGGCCCCTGTTCGATCCACGATACCGAAGCAGCGCTGGACTATGCGCGGCATCTGAAAGCGCTCTCTGACGATCTCAAAGACCAGCTCTATATCGTGATGCGCGTCTATTTTGAAAAGCCTCGCACCACCGTTGGCTGGAAAGGGCTGATCAACGATCCCTACATGGATAACTCTTTCGATATGGAAGCCGGTCTGCATATCGCCCGTCAGCTGCTGGTTGAACTGGTCGAGATGGGGCTGCCGCTGGCAACGGAAGCGCTGGATCCTAACAGTCCGCAATACCTGGGCGATCTGTTCAGCTGGTCGGCCATCGGCGCACGCACTACCGAGTCGCAAACGCACCGGGAAATGGCTTCCGGCCTCTCTATGCCGGTCGGCTTTAAAAACGGCACGGACGGCAGTCTGGGCACGGCGATTAACGCAATGCGCGCCGCCTCTATGCCGCACCGCTTTGTGGGTATCAACCAGAGCGGCCAGGTCTGCCTGTTGCAGACCCAGGGTAATCCGGATGGCCACGTCATCCTGCGCGGCGGCAAACAGCCAAACTACGGGCCGGAAGATGTCGCGCAGTGTGAAAAAGAGATGCTTCAGGCGGGACTCCGTCCGGCGCTGATGATAGATTGCAGCCATGGTAATTCTAACAAAGACTTCCGTCGCCAGTCCGGCGTAGCCGAGTCCGCCGTCTCGCAAATCAGAGACGGCAACCGTTCCGTGATTGGGCTGATGCTGGAAAGCCATCTGCACGAAGGCAGCCAGTCGTCCGAACAGCCCAAAAGCGCCATGCGCTACGGCGTTTCCGTGACCGATGCCTGCATCAACTGGGAAACGACCGAAACGCTGTTGCGAACAATTCATCAGGAACTGGACGGAGTACTGGCGGCGCGTCTGTCGCAAGAGGGTTAATTATGGTGGCTGAACTGACCGCGCTGCGCGATCAAATTGATGAAGTGGACAAAGCCCTGCTCGATCTGCTGGCCAAAAGGCTGAGTCTGGTCGCCGAGGTGGGCGAAGTAAAAAGCCGCTACGGTCTGCCGATTTACGTGCCGGAGCGCGAAGCTTCCATGCTGGCGTCACGGCGTAAAGAGGCGGAGACGCTTGGCGTGCCGCCAGACCTGATCGAAGATGTGCTGCGCCGCGTTATGCGCGAATCCTACGCCAGTGAAAACGATAAAGGCTTCAAAACGCTGCATCCGCAGCTTCGACCGGTAGTCATCGTTGGCGGCAAGGGCAAAATGGGGCGGCTGTTTGAAAAGATGCTGACCCTTTCCGGTTATCAGGTGAAAATCCTGGATAAAGAGGAGTGGGCGCAGGCGGAAAGCCTGCTGGCGGATGCGGGAATGGTGATCATCAGCGTGCCGATCCACCTGACGGAAAAAGCGATTGCCGATCTGCCGCCGCTGCCGGAAGACTGTATTCTTGTGGATCTGGCCTCGGTAAAAAATGGCCCGCTTCAGGCGATGCTGGCCGCGCACAGCGGCCCGGTGCTGGGGCTGCATCCGATGTTCGGCCCGGACAGCGGTAGCCTGGCGAAACAGGTGGTGGTCTGGTGCGACGGCCGTCAGCCGGAAGCCTATCAGTGGTTTCTGGAACAGATCCAGGTCTGGGGCGCACGTCTGCACCGCATCAGCGCGGTAGAGCATGATCAGAACATGGCCTTTATTCAGGCGCTGCGTCACTTCGCCACCTTTGCCTATGGCCTGCATCTGGCGGAAGAGAACGTGAATCTTGAGCAGCTGCTGGCGCTTTCATCGCCTATTTACCGCCTGGAGCTGGCGATGGTGGGCAGACTCTTTGCGCAGGATCCTCAGCTCTATGCGGACATCATCATGTCCTCAGAAAATAATCTGGCGCTGATTAAACGTTACTATCAGCGTTTCGGCGAGGCTATTCAGCTGCTGGAGCGGGGCGACAAGCAGGCGTTCGTCGACAGTTTCCGTCGCGTAGAGCATTGGTTTGGCGATTACGCCCAGAGCTTTATGCTGGAAAGTCGTTCGCTGCTGCGTCAGGCCAACGACAGCCGCCGATAACGGCTTTGGATAAAATGCAGGCCCGATCGCGGCCTGTATTCTCGCCTCAGGCTCTCTTCTCCAGCGGAAGAAAGCCGTCTTTCGCTAAAATTCCCTGCGCCTCGGCGCTCAGTAAGAAATCTGCCAGCGGCTGTGCTTTTGCATGACACAGGGCAAAAGCATAGTCTGCGCGGATATGGAAAGGCGGCGGGATAGTAATAGTTTTAATCCCGGGCCGCGCGGCATAGCTCTGATAGCCGATAAAAATATCCGCCCGATCGCCGTTCAGCACCCAATTCGCTGCCGGTTCCCCAGCCGGAACAGCCGGGCTGAATGGGCCGCCAACCAGCTGTAGCGCCCGCTGTTTCAGCGCGGTTCCCACTCCCGCATAGCGACGTTCAATACGATCGAAAAGCTGCCAGGCGTAGTCGCCGGATGGATCGCTTAACGGCGTAGAGGTGGCGACGCGTAAGTGCGGATGGCTTAGCAGCTCCAGCCAGCTTTTGTTCGACGCGGCCAGGGCAGCAGGCACGCTCAGGCAGAGCTGATTGTGGACAAAGACGGCGCTGTCGAGTGCGATACCTGCCGCGATCAAAGATTGCGGATGCGTCAGATTGGCCGATAAAAAGAGATCGCAGCGCTTGCCCTGCTTAATTCGCTCGCACAGTAGCCCGGCCGGGCCAAACGCTACCCTGATTGGTTGACCATACGCTGAGGCCAGCGCCGGCCACACGGCGCGCAGGCTTCCGGCAGCCAGAACGGTAAGGCTCATCAGTTGCTACCCGTATAGTGGGTACGATAGAAGCGCTGATACCAGGTATCCGCTTTTTTCTGCATATCGACATCCTGGAATTTTTCCGGGTAAAGCTTTTTCGCCATCCATAATTCGCCCAGCGCCAGCGCTTCTGGCATCGGATAGCCCCAGGCCTTGGCATATTCAGGCATCAAATAAACGCGATGATGCTTAACGGCATCCACAGCCTGCCAGGCGGGCTGCTGGTTGATCTCGTCGATCACCTGCGGATAGCGATCCTGCACGAAGATCACCTGCGGATCCCAGGCGAGGATCTGCTCCATAGAAACCTGCTTATACCCTTTCACCGCTGCGGCGGCGACGTTCAGCGCACCGGCATGCGCCATCATCAGGCCGGTATATTTGCCGGAGCCGTAGGTCGTAAGGTCGGGATTAGCCATATAGACCCGAATGCGCTGCGAAGCAGGGATCGCCTGTAACCGGTTGCCCGTTTGCTGCCGCTGATTGAAAGTGGCTTTAATCAGCGTTTCGGCCTGCTGCTGGTGGTTTACCACCTCGCCGATCAGGCGAACGCCTTCTTTTAATCCTTCACTATAAGCCTGCTCTTCGTCAGCCAGATCGGGATTCAGACGGTTTTGCTGTTGATTATCGGCACGCAGCGAGATGGCGATAACGGCGATGCCGAGTTTCTGGATCTGGTCAATCATCTCCTGCGGCGCATAGTTAGTGACAAAAACCACCTGCGGATGTAGCGCAACCAGCTTTTCTACATCCACATGAGTTAAATCACCCAGCGTCGGCAGATGCGTCAGTTCCGGCGCCAGCCGCGAATAGCCGTCGCCGAGCTGCTGCTTCCAGTTGCCAAGGATGCCAACAAGGGTATTGGTGGCATCCAGCTCTACCAGAATATTGAGGGTTTGATGCTGCAAGACCACGACGCGATCGACGCGATCGGGAAGCGTGACCTGGCGGCCCAGCTGATCGGTAACCTGACGATCGGCAAAAGCGGAAAAGGCCAACAGGCCAAGCGAAAGCAACACTGCGGAGCGTAAAAAGTTGCGCATAAATTTCCCTGAGAAACGTTATATAGTCGATGATATAGCGTCAGGGCGGTGCAGGTAAATGATCCAGGCGAGGTATAGGCCAAAAGTTTCAGCCGCTTCTGAAAGCGGCTGAGGCGGTACTCAGGAAGGGTCGACCGGCAGCACGTTTTCGCTTGGGTAACAGCCCAGCACTTTCAGCGAACGCGTAATCGGTGCCAGTTCGCGTAACGCCTGCTGTACTTCTTCCGAGCGCAGGTTACCCTGAAAATCGATATAAAACATCTCTTCCCATGGATTGCCGTTAATCGGGCGTGATTCCAGTTTGCTCATCACCAGATTATGCTGACGCAGCACCAACAGTGCTTCTACCAATGCACCAGCCTGCTGTCCGGTCGCCATAATTAACGTGGTTTTGGCCGGAACCTGAAGCGTGACCTCAATGGGTTTGCGCGCGAGGATAACAAAGCGGGTGATATTCTGCTGCTGGTTAGCCAGATTGCGTTCAAGCACCTGCAGGTTATACAGCTCGCCGCCCGCCTGGCTGCCCAGCGCTGCGACCTTCGGTGAATTCAGCGCTGCAACCTGCTCCATCGCGGCCGCGGTGCTTTCAGTATATTCAATCTTCCAGTGCGGATAGCGATGGATAAACTCGCTGCACTGCTGGAAAGGCTGAGGATGGCTGTAAACGGTTTCTATCTGCTGCAAGTCCGTGCTGCCGGTAACCAGCACGCAGTGATCGATAGGGAGCGTCATCTCGCCAACCAGCGAAAGGCTGGTCTGCTGCAGCAAATCGTACACCTCATTGATCGAGCCGGAACTGGTGTTTTCGATCGGCAATACCGCGTAGTCGGCCTGGCCTGTTTCCACCTGATTAAAGATGTCGCGGAAGTTCAGACAGCCGCACTCGATAAACCTATCGAAGTGGCGAGCGGCATAGTTACGTGAGGCAAGATGCGAATAAGAGCCTTTTGGGCCAAGGAAGGCGATACGCGCCGACTGCGCACTGGTCTGGTTCAGATGCTTTTGCAGCAACGCCTGCTGCGTCAGCACGGAATCTTCAATAACCAGCTGAAAAAGTCGGGTGATGTAGTGCGCATCCAGCTGATGAGCTTTACCCAGCGTGACCAGATGTTCCAGCAGGTCGCGCTCGCGATCGATATCGCGTACGGGGCGGTGCGTGGCCATTTTCGCCTTCGCAACCTCAATCGCCAGCGCCCGGCGGTTAGCCAGCAGGCTCAGCAGTTGTTCATCCAGCGCGCTGATTTTTTCGCGCAGGCCCAGCAGGGGATTTTCGGTGGTCATAGGCTACCTGTCAGATGTTCATAAAAAAAAAGCCTCCCGGTTGGGAGGCCTTGTTATTCGTCTTCGCATGCTTTCTTATACGACGAATTGCCTCCCGGTCAACGGAAGGTAAAAAAGAAGGCGAAGAAGAACGGCAGCTGTTTCATCAGAGTATCCACGATTGTCAGAAGGTTAAAGTAACCGCAGCGATTTAATGCTGTCAATAAAAAACGCGTTTCGGATGGCGGAGCGGCAAAGTGTCGTCAGGCGAAAGGGCTGGTAGTGCTGGCATAGGGCGAAAGAGCAAGGCTCTTCAGGGGGATTGCAGAGCGTTTCGCCAGGCATGAGCTGTAGCCGGGCAGGGAGCAGGTTGGCTGTCCACCCAGCCCTTCTGCTGACGTTTGAGATAAGCACATGGCATTTTCTACTCTCTCAACCCGAAGCCTTACTGAATATAGTTAATATTTTGTACTGATACATTTTATATAAAATCTGAGTAGCATTTATAATAATCATTTATTGTGAAAAATCTCTGTTAATATAATGAATTCTGTTAATTGAATTTTTATATATTAACATTGAAGCTACGTTAATTGGATTGTTATCCTGTTTTTATGGTAAAGAGTATCTGATATTATGTCCTCGCTTTCTTATGGTATTTGCTATGAAGGGATGCAAGGATTAACATGTTATTTTCATGGAAGAAGTGCCTACAGTAAGGACATGTCTATGGACAAGGCTGATATAAAGCGGATCCTGGTTATTCGCATCGATTTTTTAGGGGATATGGTTTGTACTACACCTTTTTTGCGGGCGTTAAAGCAAAGGTGGCCGCAGGCGGAAATACATGTTCTTGCCAGTAAATATAACTCACCCGTTCTGGATAATAACCCTGCCGTAGCCAGGGTGCACCATTATGTCTATTCTAAAAACTATGAAAAAAATGTGCGGCCGGGATTTCTAAATTACCTTAAGGATAGAGTTAAGTTAATTTTCTCGCTTCGGAAAATAAAGTTTGATTTACTTATCATCCCCAGCGGAGGGATGAACAAAAATGCAATAAACTTTGCCCGACAGCTAAACGTTGCGGACTGCCGCTGGCACAACGCTGATACGGAGTTTGACGATCGTATACCTGCGCATATGCTGGCCCGACCTTTAATTCATGAAGCACTTGCCGGTTTCTGTCTTATGCCGGAACTCAACACGCCGGATATTAACCAGATGAATCCCCAAATTTTCCCCTGCCAGGCTCGGGTTTTATACTGGCAGCAAAAGCTGGGAGAAAAAAACAGAGCCAGAGTGGGTTTATTCATTTCGAACAATAGCGCGGAACGTCGATGGCCAGAGCAAAAATGGCAGGCATTAACCGATGCGCTTAGCGGAAAATGTGAGTTTATTATTTTTCATTCACCTCAGGATAAATGTATTTCCAAATGGCGGAGAGATGAAAAAGCGCGCTGGGTCTCTACGCAAACCGTCGCCGATTTGATCGCGGCCATGACGCAGCTGGATATTGTTGTTTCTGCGGACAGCGCACCCGTACATTTTGCATCGGCATTGCAGCTCCCTCTGGTGGCCTTGTTTGAGGATCGTCCTGAAAAATACAGACGCTGGCATCCGCTTGGGGTCAGGAATATCGTGCTGCATGAAGGCGGAAACGTCAGCAATATAGCCAGTAAGTCTGTTTCTGCTGCCGTCACCCAATTGCTAAGCGAAGTTAACAGGCCTGGTTATGAGAAAGAAAAATCGGAAAACAAGAAGGCAGGGCTGGTGGCAAAACAGTCAGCTGAAAAGGACCTGGTGCTATGAGAAAATTTATCGCCTTAAAATATTGCCAGGAGTGTGGGCTCAGGCGGCGTTTTTTTGCACGGCTGTTGGCCAATGACGATGCGCTGTGTGATGACTGCTACTACAAGTTTATTATAACGGTGCGGGAAAGGCATGAGTGACCAGCACCAGGGAAAAGAGAAAACCAGTCTGCGAGCTGGCTTTTCTCTGGATACTTACACTTACTATTCTTTGTTAGGCCTGCGGTAGATCTCAACTCCAGCTTCATTAAATTCCACCAGTTTATATAACGATACGACATCGTTGTTCCGTGGAGAACGCCAGCATTCAGCTTGAACCTGGCATTCTTTTTGCGGTATATATCCTTCAGAAATAAGGTATTTACGGATCCTACTTGTCTCGGTTGTACCGTTAAAATGTATGCCAAATACAAAAGCCTGGGGCCCACTGATATTTGTATAGTGAAATTCATAATCTTTAGAAATTCTTGGCATTTTCTTCAATAATTCAGGTGTGTAATACTTATATTCGCGTTTATCCTGCTCGGTATAATGCGCACTACTGGCAAATTCCATTCTCAGAACTGGCCAGATAAAAACGAACGCTATTCCGCAGAGTAGTAGCACAACAGCAAGTACCGCTATAAATTTCTTCACAATCCCATCCTGCCATTCTCTGCTCCCAGAACAACAAATGTTTTATCATTACGGGAACGGATCACATTTCCTGATGAGAAGTTGCTATATGGGGTAACGTTTTGCATAAACTTTGGCAGTACTCCCATGCGCGGCCTTGCATGAGGGAATTTTTCCGGGTCGGGGAACAGCAGAGGCTGGAACGTATCGTTTTTCCAGTTGCCGATTTTACCATAATAATCCCAGCGCTTAAGAGCTTCTGCTTTACTGACCGGCCGTAATATGGGGAAGATGTTTTGATCGGATACGACGCGGTAAAATCCCAGCAGATCGGACACCAGATCTTCACCGCTAAATCCGCTATCAGTGACCAGGTTATTAGGGAATGAACTCTGAAATATTTCGAACTGTCTCGCTATAGCCATCATCATCGCCAGCGCGATACTTTTTTGTTCAGAGTAAGGGCGACCATGTCTTAAGCGCCACGTCATTACTTTTCCTGATCGAGCCAGTCCATATGAAGACGTCATACCCTGAGAGTAAGTCACATCATAAAATTCTTTTTCGGAAGCTTCCCCCTGTCGTATTTTCCTTAGCAATTCAATTATATCTGTACCCTGAGCATGTCCAAGATCTACCCAGCCCAGCACTTCCGTATAAACCAGGCCTCTATTGAAAACGGCAGCTTTTTTGCCATCAATTATTTCTGACCTTTGACTCATCCTGAATCTCCTTTCCTTATGATAAATACGATCGGCTACATGGCCAATTTATCATAAAACCCATACTGAAACGGAAGGATTTGGTATCCATCCCGGCTGTATAAAAATTAATATTATTCCACCCGGAGACCTGTGTAGATCAAAAAAAGCCCCGTCAAAAGGGGCTGGTTTGGTCGATGTGGTCGATATGTGGACATCTATTAAAATAAATCCTTTTATTTCATTTTATTAGAACAATAAAAAACGCGCCCGCAGGCGCGTTATTAACTTTAATCCAGTTCCTGATCGATAACGCTTATATCTTTAACGCTGGCCTGGGCGCGCTTCGCTTCGCCCTTGTGCTGAACCTTGTTCAGCTGACGCTCCAGCTTATTGATCAGTTCGTTGATGGCCGCATACATATCATCATGTTTGGCGCTGGCAATCAGCGGGCCGTTCGGCGTGTTGATAGTGGCATCGGCAACGTATTCTTTCGGCTCTTTGGAAAGCACGATATGCGGATTAATCAGATGGGTTTGCCATTTTTCCAGTTTGGCGAGACGCTCTTCGACATGTTGGCGGATAGCCGGGGTGATGTCCATTTGCTTGCTGGTAATGTTCAGAACCATAGTGCTTACCTCTAATCATTTCCGTCGAATGTAGAGTAAGCATATCCTGGAAAAGGGCGTAATGCGTGATTTGCATCACTTTATTTTGTCACTTTTTGTCAAAAGTGAAGATTTTGTGAGGCAGGCTGGTAATCGTAGCGAAGGCGCTTGTAGGGAGGTTTTTTCACAGGCATGATAGGTAAGTTAACTTACCGGTGGAACAGCGTAATATGCCAGACGCCGGTGAAAAAAAGGGCAGCGCGAACGCTGCCATTTTTATGTTAAGCCTGATTGGCCGCGATAAGTTTCGCTACTTTGTCCGCTTCTGCGGTCAGCTGCATCTTACGATAAGCATTTTCCATCAGCGGCAGCGCCTGGCGCGTCGCCTGCGTATCCGGATAATCTTTCATCATTTGCTCAACGCGATTAACAACAGCGACATAAGCTTCACGCTTGGTGTAGAATTGCGCCACGGAAAGCTCATACTTCGCCAGACGATCTTTCAGATAGATAAGGCGCTTTCTTGCGTCCGTCGCGTACTGACTGTTCGGGTAACCGCGCAGCAGCTGAGAGAAGTCGTGGAAGGCATCACGCGCGTGAGAAGGATCGCGATCGGAACGATCGATACCGAAAAAGCCCTGCAGCGCGCTGTCATCAAGCGCCATATCCGTCAGACCACGCATATAAATCACGTAATCGATATTCGGGTGGGTTGGATTCAGACGCATAAAGCGGTCGATCGCGGCCTGCGCCAGCGGTAAATCGGCATTTTTATAGTAAGCGTAGATCAGGTCCAGCTGAACTTGCTGGGAGTAAGGCCCGAACGGATAGCGGTTATCAAGCGCTTCCAGTTGCGTTATTGCTCCTTTAAAGTTACCGTCCTGCAGTTTTTGCTGGGCTGTGGCATAGATCTCGGAAGGCGGGCTATCGGGCACCGTATCCTTCGAGCCGGAACAACCCGCTAATGCCAGGCTCAACGTGGCTGCAGCCACCAGATATTTCATACGCGTCATGACGATTTGATTATCCTCAGAGTGTTATTCAGGAAGCTGTCCATGTAGCTCCCGATAGTGACCAGGTACAATAGCACATTATATTAAACGGCATCGCCGTGAAAACCCAACGTTAACGAAGAAGCTGTTTATGGCACAACAAGTAAAACTCAACGCAACGGTCTCCGAATCGCAACTCGGACAACGCTTAGATCAGGCTTTGGCCGAATTGTTCCCTGATTATTCAAGATCTCGTATAAAAGAGTGGATTCTCGACCGACGCATCAGCGTCAACGGCGTAATCATCGACAAACCGAGAGAAAAACTGCTCGGTGGCGAACAAATCGCTATCGAAGCGGAGATAGAAGAAGAAGCGCGCTGGGAAGCGCAAAACATCCCGCTGAACATCGTTTATGAAGATGACGATATTCTGGTTATCAACAAACCACGCGATCTGGTGGTGCATCCGGGCGCCGGTAATCCCGACGGTACGGTGCTGAACGCGCTGCTTTATCATTATCCGGCTATTGCAGATGTGCCGCGTGCGGGCATTGTGCACCGTCTGGACAAAGATACCACTGGCCTGATGGTGGTGGCTAAAACGGTACCTGCGCAGACGCACCTGGTAGAATCTTTACAGCTGCGTGAATTCACCCGTGAGTATGAAGCGGTGGCAATTGGCAGGATGACGGCGGGCGGCACGGTTAATGAGCCGATTAGCCGTCACTCGACCAAGCGGACGCATATGGCGGTTCATCCAATGGGCAAACCGGCTACCACGCACTATCGCATTATGGAGCATTTCCGTGCCCATACGCGCCTGCGTCTGCGTCTCGAAACGGGCCGTACTCACCAGATCCGCGTGCATATGTCTCATATCAGCCATCCGCTGGTGGGCGATCCGCTGTATGGCGGTCGTCCGCGTCCGCCAAAAGGCGCATCGGAGAATTTTATCGGTACGCTGCGTAAATTCGATCGTCAGGCGCTGCACGCCACCATGCTACGTCTTTATCATCCCGTCACCGGTATTGAGATGGAATGGCATGCGCCGCTGCCGCAGGACATGGTCGAATTGATTGAGGCGTTAAAAGCGGATACCGAAGAATTTAAAGATCAGCTGGACTGGTAATGAGCCTGCTTACGCCTGAATGGAATGCGCCCGCCAACGTGCGGGCCTGTAGCACCACGCGCCGTGATGGCGTCAGCCATGCTCCCTGGGATTCGCTGAACCTCGGGACGCATGTCGGCGATCGGGCCGCAGCGGTGCAGCACAATCGCGAGCGTCTGGTTACGCTGGCGTCAATGCCCGCTATGCCAGTCTGGCTGGAGCAGGTTCACGGCGTCAATGTCCTTGCGCTTACCGGTGAAGCACCCGCCTCCCTACAGGCTGATGCCGTTTATACCCGTCAGCCCGGCGTGGTTTGCGCGGTAATGACGGCGGATTGCCTGCCGGTTCTGTTCTGTTCGCAGGATGGGAAAGAGGTTGCTGCGGCTCATGCCGGCTGGCGGGGATTGTGCGCAGGCGTGCTGGAGGCGACGCTGGCGGCCTTTACGGCCCCGTCGGAAGAGATCATGGTCTGGTTCGGGCCGGCAATTGGCCCGCAGGCTTTTGAGGTCGGCGCGGAAGTGCGGCAGGTATTTATAGCGCAGGATGCGGAAGATGCCGCTGCTTTTACGCCCTCGGGCGATAAATATTACGCCGATATCTGGCAGCTTGCGCGTCTGCGGCTACAGCGCAAAGGCGTGCGCCACTTCACTGGTGGCGGGCTGTGCACTTTCTCGCAGCCTGACCAATTTTTTTCCTACAGACGCGATGGCGTAACAGGTCGAATGGCAAGTTTGGTCTGGCTGAGTTAACCTGTCCGCATAAGACGGTCCGGGTTGTGCTTTTTTTCACCAAAATATTCCGGTCATTTAACTTGAAAATTTGAGGGAAGACCTCATTTAATCTCCAGTAGCAATTTGACCTGAATGGGGGAATTATGCGTCTGGATCGTCTTACTAATAAATTCCAGCTTGCTCTCGCCGATGCCCAGTCTTTAGCGCTTGGGCGCGACAACCAATTTATTGAACCGCTGCATCTGATGAGCGCTCTGCTCAAACAGGAAGGCGGCTCTGTCTCTCCTTTACTGACTTCAGCCGGCGTGGATGTTGCCGCACTGCGCAACGGCGTTGAGCAGGCTATCAGCCGCTTGCCTCAGGTTGAAGGCGCGGATGGCGACGTACAGCCTTCCGCCGACCTGGTGCGCGTGCTGAATCTGTGCGACAAACTGGCGCAAAAGCGCGCCGACAACTTTATCTCATCGGAACTTTTTGTTCTGGCCGCGCTCGACTCGCGAGGCTCGCTGGCTGATTTGTTGAAATCTGCCGGGGCGACCAGCGAAAAACTCCAGCGCGCCATTGACCAGCTGCGTGGAGGCGAAACCGTGAACGATCAGGGAGCTGAAGATCAGCGCCAGGCCCTTAATAAATACACTATCGACCTGACCGAGCGAGCGGAGAAAGGAAAACTGGATCCGGTTATCGGCCGTGATGAGGAAATCCGTCGCACCATCCAGGTTCTGCAACGCCGTACCAAAAACAACCCGGTGCTGATTGGCGAGCCTGGCGTCGGTAAAACCGCAATTGTGGAAGGGCTGGCGCAGCGCATTATCAATGGCGAAGTGCCGGAAGGGCTGAAAGGTCGCCGGGTGCTGGCGCTGGATATGGGCGCGCTGGTGGCGGGCGCTAAGTATCGCGGCGAATTTGAAGAGCGCCTGAAAGGCGTGCTCAATGACCTGTCCAAACAGGAAGGCAACGTCATCCTGTTTATTGACGAGCTGCACACCATGGTTGGCGCGGGAAAAGCGGACGGCGCGATGGATGCCGGCAACATGCTGAAACCGGCGCTGGCTCGCGGTGAGCTGCACTGCGTCGGCGCCACCACGCTGGATGAGTATCGCCAGTATATAGAGAAGGATGCGGCGCTGGAGCGTCGTTTCCAGAAAGTCTTCGTGGCGGAGCCAAGCGTGGAAGACACCATCGCTATTCTGCGCGGGCTGAAAGAGCGCTACGAGCTGCATCACCATGTGCAGATTACCGACCCGGCTATCGTGGCTGCGGCTACGCTGTCGCACCGTTATATCGCCGACAGGCAGCTGCCGGATAAGGCTATCGACCTGATTGACGAGGCGGCTTCCAGCATTCGTATGCAGATTGACTCCAAGCCGGAAGCGCTGGATCGTCTGGAGCGTCGTATCATTCAGCTGAAGCTGGAACAGCAGGCGCTGAAAAAAGAGTCTGACGATGCCAGTATCAAACGGCTGGAGATGCTTGAAGAAGAGCTGAGTCAGAAAGAGCGCGACTATTCAGAGCTGGAAGAAGAATGGAAAGCAGAGAAGGCCTCGCTGTCCGGCACGCAAACTATTAAAGCGGATCTGGAACAGGCGAAGCTGTCACTGGAGCAGGCGCGTCGCACCGGTGACCTGGCACAGATGTCGGAACTGCAATACGGCAAAATTCCGGAGCTGGAAAAACAGCTGGCTGCCGCCACGCAGGCGGAAGGGAAAACGATGCGGCTGCTGCGTAACCGCGTGACGGACGTCGAGATTGCGGACGTGCTGGCTCGCTGGACCGGTATCCCTGTGGATCGCATGATGGAGGGCGAGCGCGACAAGCTGCTGCGTATGGAACAGGAGCTGCATCAGCGCGTCATCGGACAGGATGAAGCTGTCGAAGCGGTTTCTAATGCAATCCGCCGCAGTCGTGCAGGTCTGGCCGATCCGAATCGCCCGATTGGCTCATTCCTGTTCCTTGGCCCGACGGGCGTGGGTAAAACCGAGCTGTGTAAAGCGCTGGCTAACTTTATGTTCGACAGCGATGACGCAATGGTGCGGCTGGATATGTCGGAGTTTATGGAAAAACATTCGGTATCGCGTCTGGTGGGCGCACCTCCTGGCTATGTTGGCTACGAAGAGGGCGGCTATCTGACCGAGGCCGTGCGCCGTCGCCCTTACTCCGTCATTTTGCTGGACGAGATAGAGAAAGCGCATCCGGACGTATTCAATATTCTGCTGCAGGTGCTGGATGACGGCCGCCTGACGGATGGACAGGGCAGAACGGTTGATTTCCGCAATACCGTGGTCATTATGACCTCGAACCTGGGTTCCGATCTGATTCAGGAACGTTTTGGCGCGTTAAGCTATGCGGAAATGAAAGATGTCGTTATGAATGTGGTAGGGCAGCATTTCCGTCCGGAGTTTATCAACCGTATTGATGAGCTGGTGGTCTTCCATCCGCTGGGCGAAAAACACATTGCCTCTATTGCTAAAATTCAGCTGCAGCGTCTGTACGATCGTTTGACCGATCGCGGCTATGAACTACATATTTCTGATGCCGCTCTGCAGCTGCTGGGCGAAAACGGTTACGACCCGGTATATGGGGCAAGGCCGTTAAAACGCGCAATTCAGCAGCAGATCGAGAACCCGCTGGCACAACAGATACTTTCTGGCCAGCTGGTTCCGGGGAAAACGATAGAAATGGACGTGCAGGATGGCGCTATAGTGGCTACGCAGTAACAGTCATAGCAAATAAAAATGGGCCTTCGGGCCCATTTTTGCTTATTAAGCCACCAATAACAGTGCTTTTTAGCCGTCAGAGCGCGTTTTTTAGTCGATCGAATGTTTTTTTGTAATTAGGGGTTGTCAGCCGTCAAGAACTCCCTATAATGCGCAACCACTGAGACGGCACAACGGCTTACAGGCCAGCGGCTCAGGAGGTTCAGGAAACTGAATCGCCGGAGGAAAACTTCTGAAAAAGAGGTTGACTCTGAAGGAGGAAAGCGTAATATACGCCACCTCGCGGCAGGAAGCGAA
>NZ_JARUWZ010000043.1:0-29068 GCF_030433775.1 Erwinia sp. PsM31 | reverse complement strand
TCTTCAAAGGCTACCGTCCACAGTTCTACTTCCGTACAACTGACGTGACCGGTACTATCGAGCTGCCGGAAGGCGTTGAGATGGTTATGCCAGGCGACAACATCAAAATGGTTGTTACCCTGATCCACCCAATCGCAATGGACGACGGTCTGCGTTTCGCAATCCGCGAAGGTGGTCGTACCGTTGGCGCGGGTGTTGTTGCTAAAGTTATCGCTTAATCGCTGATAATATTTGACGCAACGCACAAGAAGAGGGCATCATTTGATGCCCTTTTTGCACGCTGTAACATAGAACCTGGCTCATCAGTGATTTTCAACCATAATCATTGCTGAGGCAGGCTCTGTAGCACGGCGTTATATGCCGAGTTTCGCCTGAGCGCATTATTCGGTTCGGTTGCCGCGTATTACGGGGCAAAATAGTTTCTGATCTATTGTGGCAGGTTGGTTTATGAGTGCTAATACCGAAGCTCAAGGGAGCGGGCGTGGACTGGAAACGGTAAAGTGGTTAGTGGTGGCGCTGCTGCTGCTCGTGGCCGTGGTTGGCAACTACTACTATCGTGAAGTCACCCTCCCGCTGCGCGCGCTGGCCGTTGTAATCCTGATCGCAGCAGCAGGTGGCATTGCGCTGCTGACGACGAAGGGCAAAGCAACCCTGGCTTTTGCCCGCGAAGCGCGCACAGAAGTTCGCAAGGTTATTTGGCCGACTCGTCAGGAAACGTTGCATACCACGTTAATCGTTGCCGCGGTTACTGCCGTGATGTCACTGATTTTGTGGGGACTGGATGGTATTCTGGTCCGTCTGGTATCGTTTATCACTGGCCTGAGGTTCTGAGATGTCTGAAGCTCCAAAAAAGCGCTGGTACGTCGTTCAGGCGTTTTCCGGCTTTGAAGGCCGTGTAGCCCAGTCGCTGCGCGAGCATATCAAATTACATAACATGGAAGAGCTTTTTGGCGACGTCATGGTGCCAACCGAAGAAGTGGTTGAAATCCGTGGCGGTCAGCGTCGCAAAAGCGAACGCAAGTTCTTCCCGGGCTATGTTCTGGTACAAATGGTCATGAACGATGCAAGCTGGCACTTAGTGCGCAGCGTGCCGCGCGTCATGGGTTTCATTGGTGGTACATCCGATCGTCCGGCACCTATTAGCGATAAAGAAGTCGACGCGATCATGAACCGCCTGCAGTCTGCTGGCGATAAGCCACGTCCGAAAACCCTGTTTGAACCAGGTGAAATGGTCCGCGTTAACGACGGTCCGTTTGCCGACTTCAACGGTGTGGTGGAAGAAGTGGATTATGAAAAAAGCCGCCTGAAAGTTTCCGTTTCCATCTTTGGCCGCGCTACGCCGGTTGAGCTGGACTTTGGACAGGTTGAGAAAGGCTGATCGGCCTGCATAAAATGTAAGCCGATAACCAGAATAACGGTTGCGGAAGGCGCGAAATTGCCCTACAATTTCGCGCCTTTTGTTTTTATGCGCTGCTACAGCGCGTGAATATTAATTACGGGGAGCTCTTTGCCGAGCGATTGAACCCAATAGAGGAATTATCATGGCTAAGAAAGTACAAGCCTACGTCAAGCTGCAGGTTGCAGCCGGTATGGCAAACCCAAGTCCGCCAGTAGGTCCGGCACTGGGTCAGCAGGGCGTTAACATCATGGAATTCTGTAAAGCGTTTAACGCCAAAACAGAATCCGTTGAGAAAGGTCTGCCGATCCCGGTTGTTATTACCGTTTATTCTGACCGTTCTTTCACCTTCGTTACCAAAACGCCTCCGGCAGCTGTACTGCTGAAGAAAGCGGCGGGTATCAAGTCTGGTTCCGGCAAGCCGAACAAAGACAAAGTAGGTAAAGTATCACGCGCTCAGGTACGTGAAATCGCAGAAACCAAAGCTGCGGACATGACTGGTGCTGACGTTGAAGCGATGACTCGCTCAATCGAAGGTACTGCTCGTTCCATGGGCCTGGTGGTAGAGGACTAAGAAATGGCTAAGCTGACCAAGCGCATGCGCGTGATCCGTGACAAAGTTGATGCAACTAAACAGTATGACATCAACGAAGCTGTCGCTCTGCTGAAGGAACTGGCAACGGCCAAGTTCGTAGAAAGCGTTGACGTAGCAGTAAACCTGGGCATTGATGCTCGTAAATCTGACCAGAACGTGCGCGGTGCAACCGTACTGCCACACGGTACCGGTCGTTCAGTACGCGTTGCCGTATTTACCCAGGGCGCAAACGCTGAAGCTGCTAAAGCAGCTGGCGCAGAGCTGGTAGGTATGGAAGATCTGGCTGACCAGATCAAAAAAGGCGAAATGAACTTTGACGTGGTTATCGCCTCTCCGGATGCGATGCGCGTTGTTGGCCAGCTGGGCCAGGTTCTGGGCCCACGCGGTCTGATGCCAAACCCGAAAGTTGGCACCGTAACGCCAAACGTTGCTGAAGCGGTTAAAAACGCTAAAGCGGGCCAGGTTCGCTATCGTAACGACAAAAACGGCATCATCCATACCACTATCGGTAAGGTTGATTTCGAGTCCGATAAGCTGAAAGAAAACCTGGAAGCCCTGCTGGTTGCGCTGAAAAAAGCGAAACCTTCTCAGGCGAAAGGCGTTTTCATCAAGAAAGTTAGCATCTCCACCACTATGGGTGCGGGTGTGGCAGTTGATCAGGCTGGCCTGAACGCTGTAGCTAACTAATCTGCTTTACGCGGGCGAAATTTTCGACTAGAATCTTTGGCCCGTTGTTCTGTAAATATACAGAACCTCTATTTAAGTCAATCGGACCGAGACAAGGCGGCAAAGCAGTGAATCGCCGGGAGCATAGCCCGCTATGTAACTGGTGTGAACGAGAGCGGCCAACGCAGTATCCGAATGACGCAGAATAGACAGAATTTTCGGTTGGAGCCTGGCCTTATCCAGGCCTCCGTCCAAGACCGCAGGTGTTTCGAAAGGAACTTAATTTCCTGCGTAGACGGTGACAGAACCTGAAGAATATTTTTATAGTCTTTGCTGGATTCTGCTCACCGTGTTTGAGCGCCTGCTGACTTCGGTCGCAGGTGATGTGAGTTCCGGGGGAATCCTTCCCCGGTCAAAATCCAGGAGCAAAAGCTAATGGCATTAAATCTTCAAGACAAACAAGCGATTGTTGCTGAAGTCACCGAAGTAGCCAAAGGCGCGCTGTCTGCGGTAGTTGCGGATTCCCGCGGCGTGACCGTAGACAAAATGACTGAACTGCGTAAAGCAGGTCGTGAAGCTGGCGTTTACATGCGTGTTGTTCGCAACACCCTGCTGCGCCGCGTCGTTGAAGGAACTCAGTTTGAGATCCTGAAAGACACGTTTGTTGGTCCGACCCTGATTGCATACTCTATGGAACACCCGGGCGCTGCTGCTCGTCTGTTCAAAGAGTTCGCGAAAGCGAATGCAAAATTTGAGGTCAAAGCTGCGGCCTTTGAAGGTGAGCTGATCACGGCGGCGAATATCGACCGTCTGGCAACTCTGCCAACTTACGAAGAAGCGCTGGCACGTCTGATGTCGACCATGAAAGAAGCCGCTGCAGGCAAACTGGTCCGCACCCTGGCTGCCGTACGCGACGCGAAAGAAGCTGCTTAAGCTTTTTGCCCGTTGCACTTTAACGTATAAACTATTTCTGATTCACAGGAACAATTGTCATGTCTATCACTAAAGATCAAATTCTGGAAGCAGTAGCGGCTATGTCTGTAATGGACGTTGTTGAGCTGGTTTCCGCTATGGAAGAAAAATTCGGCGTTTCTGCTGCTGCTGCTGTAGCTGTTGCTGCAGGCCCGGCTGAAGCTGCTGAAGAAAAAACTGAGTTCGACGTTGTACTGAAAGCTATCGGCGCTAACAAAGTTGCCGTAATCAAAGCCGTACGTGGCGCAACTGGTCTGGGCCTGAAAGAAGCTAAAGACCTGGTTGAGTCTGCACCTGCTGCCCTGAAAGAAGGCATCAGCAAAGACGACGCAGAAGCTCTGAAGAAATCTCTGGAAGAAGCTGGCGCAGAAGTTGAAGTTAAATAAGCCAACCTTTCAGGTTGCAGCCTGAGTTAATCAGGCTGACGGCTGGTGACTTTTTGGTCACCAGCCTTTTTGCGCTGTAGAGCGTCAGTGGCGTTTCACACCGTTTAGTCACTGATTTGCTTAATGTCTTTTTCTATCGACGCCTTAATATATTGCTTCCCCGCAGGGTTCCCTGCCTTGCACGGCAACGAAATGATTTAAGAGTGATAGAAAGAGGTATTACGGAAGATGTTCATTCCGGCCCAACAAAATAGTGTTGCATGAACTGTCCCCCCTGGACGGACAGAGAGGTTCTACTTTTCAGCGAGCTGAGGAACCCTATGGTTTACTCCTATACCGAGAAAAAACGCATTCGTAAGGATTTTGGAAAACGTCCGCAGGTTCTGGACATTCCTTATCTCCTTTCTATCCAGCTTGACTCGTTCCAGAAGTTCATCGAGCAAGATCCGGAAGGTCAATATGGTCTGGAAGCGGCATTCCGTTCCGTATTCCCTATCCAAAGCTATAGCGGTAACTCTGAGCTGCAGTACGTCAGCTACCGTTTAGGCGAACCCGTCTTTGATGTTAAAGAGTGTCAGATCCGTGGCGTCACGTATTCTGCCCCTTTGCGCGTAAAACTGCGCCTGGTGATCTACGAGCGTGAAGCGCCAGAAGGCACCGTTAAAGACATCAAAGAGCAGGAAGTGTACATGGGCGAAATTCCGCTCATGACCGATAACGGTACCTTTGTGATCAACGGTACAGAACGCGTTATCGTTTCTCAGCTGCATCGTAGTCCTGGTGTCTTCTTTGACAGCGATAAGGGTAAAACCCACTCGTCGGGCAAAGTGCTGTATAACGCACGCATCATCCCTTACCGTGGTTCCTGGTTAGACTTCGAGTTTGACCCGAAAGACAACCTGTTCGTTCGTATTGACCGTCGCCGTAAGCTGCCAGCGACCATCATTCTGCGCGCGCTGAACTACACCACTGAGCAGATCCTTGACCTGTTCTTCGATAAAGTGGTGTATGAGATCCGCAACAACAAGCTGCAGATGGAACTGGTTCCTGAGCGCCTGCGCGGTGAGACTGCCTCCTTCGATATCGAAGCCAACGGTACTATTTACGTTGAGAAAGGCCGTCGCATTACAGCACGCCACATTCGTCAGCTGGAAAAAGATGGCGTTGAGCACATCGAAGTTCCGGTTGAATATATCGCGGGTAAAGTCGTCGCTAAAGATTACATCGACGAAAGCACCGGCGAACTGATCGTTGCCGCGAACATGGAGCTGTCGCTGGATCTGCTGGCCAAGCTGAGCCAGTCCGGCCACAAGCGCATTGAAACGCTGTTTACCAACGATCTGGATCACGGCCCGTACATCTCTGAGACCGTACGCGTCGACCCAACCACCGATCGCCTGAGCGCGCTGGTTGAGATCTACCGCATGATGCGTCCTGGCGAACCGCCAACGCGTGAAGCGGCTGAAAACCTGTTCGAGAACCTGTTTTTCTCGGAAGACCGCTACGATCTGTCAGCGGTTGGCCGTATGAAGTTCAACCGTTCTCTGCTGCGTGACGAGATCGAAGGTTCCGGTATCCTGAGCAAAGACGACATCATTGAAGTGATGAAGAAGCTCATCGGTATCCGTAACGGTATTGGCGAAGTGGATGATATCGACCACCTCGGCAACCGTCGTATCCGTTCCGTCGGCGAAATGGCTGAAAACCAGTTCCGTGTAGGTCTGGTTCGTGTTGAGCGTGCGGTGAAAGAACGTCTTTCCCTGGGCGATCTCGATACCCTGATGCCTCAGGATATGATCAACGCCAAGCCGATTTCTGCGGCAGTGAAAGAGTTCTTTGGTTCCAGCCAGCTGTCACAGTTTATGGACCAGAACAACCCGCTGTCTGAGATTACGCACAAGCGTCGTATCTCTGCACTTGGCCCGGGCGGTCTGACGCGTGAGCGTGCAGGCTTTGAAGTTCGAGACGTTCACCCGACTCACTACGGTCGCGTGTGCCCAATCGAAACGCCTGAAGGTCCAAACATCGGTCTGATCAACTCCCTGTCTGTTTATGCGCAGACCAACGAGTATGGTTTCCTGGAAACCCCATACCGTCGCGTTCGCGAAGGCGTGGTGACCGACGAAATTCATTACCTCTCTGCAATTGAAGAGGGTAACTACGTTATCGCTCAGGCAAACACCAACCTCGACGACGAAGGTCACTTCGTAGACGACCTGGTGACCTGCCGTAGCAAAGGCGAATCGAGCCTGTTCAGCCGCGACCAGGTTGACTACATGGACGTTTCCACCCAGCAGGTGGTTTCCGTCGGTGCGTCCCTGATCCCGTTCCTGGAGCACGATGACGCCAACCGCGCATTGATGGGTGCAAACATGCAACGTCAGGCGGTTCCGACTCTGCGCGCTGACAAGCCGCTGGTTGGTACCGGTATGGAACGCGCGGTAGCGGTTGACTCCGGTGTAACAGCCGTAGCGAAACGTGGTGGTACCGTTCAGTACGTGGATGCGTCCCGTATCGTTATTAAAGTTAACGAAGACGAGATGTACCCGGGCGAAGCCGGTATCGACATTTACAACCTGACCAAGTACACCCGTTCTAACCAGAACACCTGCATCAACCAGATGCCGTGTGTCAACCTGGGCGAGCCAATCGAGCGCGGTGACGTGCTGGCCGATGGTCCTTCAACGGATCTGGGCGAGCTGGCGCTGGGTCAGAACATGCGCGTCGCGTTCATGCCGTGGAACGGCTACAACTTCGAAGACTCCATTCTGGTCTCCGAGCGCGTGGTACAGGAAGATCGCTTCACCACTATCCATATTCAGGAACTCGCCTGTGTGTCTCGCGACACCAAGCTGGGGCCGGAAGAGATCACTGCTGATATCCCTAACGTGGGTGAAGCTGCGCTCTCCAAACTGGATGAATCCGGTATCGTTTATATCGGTGCGGAAGTGACCGGCGGCGACATTCTGGTTGGTAAGGTGACGCCTAAAGGCGAAACCCAGCTGACGCCAGAAGAGAAACTGCTGCGTGCCATCTTCGGTGAGAAAGCGTCTGACGTTAAAGACTCTTCTCTGCGCGTACCAAACGGCGTGTCCGGTACCGTTATCGACGTGCAGGTCTTTACCCGCGATGGCGTGGAAAAAGACAAGCGCGCGCTGGAAATCGAAGAGATGCAGCTGAAGCAGGCGAAGAAAGACCTGTCTGAAGAACTGCAGATCCTCGAAGCCGGCCTGTTCAGCCGTATCAACTACCTGCTGGTTTCCGGCGGCGTGGAAGCGGAAAAACTGGACAAGCTGCCGCGCGAGCGCTGGCTGGAACTCGGCCTGACCGACGAAGAAAAACAGAGTCAGCTGGAGCAGCTGGCGGAGCAGTACGACGAGCTGAAGCACGAGTTTGAGAAGAAACTCGAAGCGAAACGCCGCAAAATCACTCAGGGCGATGACCTGGCACCTGGCGTGCTGAAAATCGTTAAAGTGTATCTGGCCGTTAAACGTCAGATCCAGCCTGGTGACAAAATGGCAGGTCGTCACGGGAACAAAGGTGTTATCTCCAAGATCAACCCGATCGAAGATATGCCATACGATGAGAACGGCACGCCGGTCGATATCGTACTGAACCCGCTGGGCGTACCGTCACGTATGAACATTGGTCAGATTCTTGAAACCCACCTGGGTATGGCTGCTAAAGGCATCGGCGAGAAAATCAACGCCATGCTGAAAAAGCAGGAAGAAGTCTCCAAACTGCGTGAGTTTATTCAGCGCGCTTACGATCTGGGCACCGACGTGCGTCAGAAAGTAGACCTGAATACCTTCAGCGATGACGAAGTACTGCGTCTGGCAGAGAACCTGAAAAAAGGTATGCCAATCGCCACGCCAGTGTTTGACGGCGCGAAAGAGAGCGAGATCAAAGAGCTGCTGCAGCTCGGCGGCCTGCCTTCTTCCGGTCAGATTACCCTGTTTGATGGCCGTACCGGCGAGCAGTTTGAGCGTCAGGTTACCGTTGGCTACATGTACATGCTGAAACTCAACCACTTAGTGGATGACAAGATGCACGCGCGTTCTACCGGTTCTTACAGCCTCGTTACTCAGCAGCCGCTGGGTGGTAAGGCGCAGTTCGGTGGACAGCGCTTCGGTGAGATGGAAGTGTGGGCGCTGGAAGCATACGGCGCCGCCTATACCCTGCAGGAAATGCTGACCGTGAAGTCTGATGACGTCAACGGCCGTACCAAGATGTATAAAAACATCGTTGACGGCAACCATCAGATGGAACCGGGCATGCCGGAATCCTTCAACGTACTGTTGAAAGAGATCCGCTCGCTGGGTATTAACATCGAGCTGGAAGACGAGTAAGCACTCGAATTTGTACTGGTTACAGGACGCCCGGCCCCGGGCGTCCTGAGAAGTCTCACTCCGACGGGAGCTAATCCGTGAAAGACTTACTTAAGTTTCTGAAAGCGCAAACTAAGACCGAAGAGTTTGATGCGATCAAAATTGCGCTGGCTTCGCCAGACATGATCCGTTCCTGGTCTTTTGGTGAAGTTAAAAAGCCAGAAACCATTAACTACCGTACGTTCAAACCAGAACGTGACGGGCTTTTCTGTGCGCGTATTTTCGGGCCGGTAAAAGATTACGAATGCCTGTGCGGTAAGTACAAGCGTTTAAAACATCGCGGCGTGATCTGTGAGAAGTGTGGCGTTGAAGTTACACAGACCAAAGTTCGCCGTGAGCGTATGGGCCACATCGAGCTGGCTTCGCCGACTGCGCACATCTGGTTCCTGAAATCGCTGCCTTCGCGCATCGGTTTGCTGCTGGATATGCCGCTGCGTGACATCGAACGCGTGCTGTACTTCGAATCTTATGTGGTGGTTGAAGGCGGCATGACCAACCTTGAGCGCCGTCAGATCCTGACCGAAGAGCAGTATCTGGACGCGCTGGAAGAGTTTGGTGACGAATTCGACGCGAAAATGGGTGCGGAAGCGGTTCAGGCCCTGTTGAAAAACATGGATCTGGAGCAGGAATGCGAGCAGCTGCGTGAAGAGCTGAACGAAACCAATTCCGAAACCAAGCGTAAAAAGCTGACCAAGCGTATCAAGCTGCTGGAAGCGTTCGTGCAGTCTGGCAACAAGCCAGAGTGGATGATCCTGACCGTGCTGCCTGTACTGCCGCCGGATCTGCGTCCGCTGGTGCCGCTGGACGGCGGTCGTTTCGCTACTTCAGATCTGAACGATCTGTATCGTCGCGTTATCAACCGTAACAACCGTCTGAAGCGCCTGCTGGATCTGGCCGCACCTGACATCATCGTACGTAACGAAAAACGTATGCTGCAGGAAGCGGTCGATGCGCTGCTGGATAACGGTCGTCGCGGTCGTGCCATCACCGGCTCCAACAAGCGTCCTCTGAAATCTTTGGCCGATATGATCAAAGGTAAACAGGGTCGTTTCCGTCAGAACCTGCTGGGTAAACGCGTCGACTACTCTGGTCGTTCCGTTATCACCGTAGGGCCATACCTGCGTCTGCACCAGTGTGGTCTGCCGAAGAAAATGGCGCTGGAGCTGTTCAAACCGTTTATCTACGGCAAGCTGGAGCTGCGTGGTCTTGCTACCACCATCAAAGCCGCCAAGAAAATGGTTGAGCGTGAAGAAGCCGTCGTCTGGGATATCCTGGATGAAGTGATCCGCGAACACCCGGTCCTGCTGAACCGTGCGCCAACGCTGCACCGTCTGGGCATCCAGGCATTTGAGCCAGTGCTGATCGAAGGTAAAGCTATCCAGCTGCACCCGCTGGTCTGTGCGGCTTATAACGCCGACTTCGATGGTGACCAGATGGCTGTTCACGTGCCGCTGACGCTGGAAGCCCAGCTGGAAGCGCGTGCGCTGATGATGTCTACCAACAACATCCTGTCACCTGCGAACGGCGAGCCAATCATCGTTCCTTCACAGGACGTTGTACTGGGTCTGTACTACATGACCCGCGACTGTGTTAACGCCAAAGGCGAAGGCATGGTGCTGACCGGTCCAAAAGAAGCCGAGCGTATTTACCGCGCTGGCCTGGCGTCTCTGCACGCTCGCGTTAAGGTGCGTATCACCGAGCACGAGAAAAACGAGCAGGGCGAATGGACCTCAAAAACCAGCCTGATCGATACCACGGTTGGTCGTGCCATCCTGTGGATGATCGTGCCGAAAGGCCTGCCTTACTCCATCGTCAACCAGGCGCTGGGTAAGAAAGCGATCTCCAAGATGCTGAACACCTGTTACCGCATCCTGGGCCTGAAGCCAACGGTTATCTTTGCTGACCAGACCATGTACACCGGTTTTGCCTACGCGGCACGCTCTGGTGCGTCTGTAGGTATCGACGACATGGTGATCCCAGAGAAAAAAGTTGAGATCATCAGCGAAGCGGAAACCGAAGTGGCCGAGATCCAGGAGCAGTTCCAGTCTGGTCTGGTTACCGCGGGCGAACGCTACAACAAAGTGATCGATATCTGGGCTGCGGCCAACGAACGCGTTGCGAAAGCGATGATGGAAAACCTCTCTACCGAAGTCGTCATTAACCGTGACGGTGAGGAAGAGCGCCAGGTTTCCTTCAACAGCATCTTTATGATGGCCGACTCCGGTGCTCGTGGTTCTGCTGCGCAGATCCGTCAGCTGGCCGGTATGCGTGGCCTGATGGCTAAGCCAGATGGCTCCATCATCGAGACGCCAATTACCGCGAACTTCCGTGAAGGTCTGAACGTACTCCAGTACTTCATCTCGACCCACGGTGCTCGTAAAGGTCTTGCGGATACCGCACTGAAAACCGCGAACTCCGGTTACCTGACTCGTCGTCTGGTAGACGTAGCGCAGGATCTGGTGGTGACCGAGGACGACTGTGGCACGCACGAAGGCATCATGATGACTCCGGTTATCGAAGGTGGCGACGTGAAAGAACCGCTGCGCGAACGCGTACTGGGTCGTGTTACCGCAGAAGACGTGCTGAAGCCGGGTACGGCCGACATCCTGCTGCCACGCAACACCCTGCTGCACGAACAGCAGTGTGACCTGTTGGAAGAGCATTCTGTCGACAGCCTGAAAGTCCGCTCCGTAGTAAGTTGTGAAACTGACTTCGGCGTGTGCGCCCACTGTTATGGACGCGATCTGGCGCGTGGTCACATCATCAACAAAGGTGAGGCCATCGGCGTTATCGCAGCACAGTCCATCGGTGAGCCGGGTACTCAGCTGACCATGCGTACGTTCCACATCGGTGGTGCGGCATCGCGTGCGGCTGCTGAATCCAGCATTCAGGTGAAGAACAAAGGTACCATTAAACTCTCTAACGCCAAGTCGGTTACCAACTCCGCTGGCAAACTGGTTATCACCTCGCGTAACACCGAGCTGAAAATGATCGATGAATTCGGTCGTACCAAAGAGAGCTATAAGGTTCCTTACGGTTCTACCATGGCGAAAGGCGACGGCGAGCAGGTTGCAGCGGGCGAGACCGTAGCAAACTGGGATCCGCACACCATGCCGGTTATCACCGAAGTGAGCGGTTTCGTCCGCTTTACCGACATGATCGACGGCCAGACCATTACCCGCCAGACGGATGACCTGACCGGTCTGTCTTCTCTGGTGATCCTGGACAGCGCAGAGCGTACGTCCGGCGGTAAAGATCTGCGTCCTGCGCTGAAAATCGTTGATGCCAACGGCAATGATGTGATGATCCCAGGCTCCGATATGCCTGCTCAGTACTTCCTGCCGGGTAAAGCGATTGTGCAGCTGGAAGACGGCGTGAAAATCAGCTCGGGTGATACCCTGGCTCGTGTTCCGCAGGAATCCGGCGGTACCAAGGACATCACCGGTGGTCTGCCACGCGTTGCTGACCTGTTCGAAGCGCGTCGTCCGAAAGAGCCAGCAATCCTGGCGGAGATCAGCGGTATTATCTCCTTCGGTAAAGAGACCAAAGGCAAGCGTCGTCTGGTGATTACGCCGGTTGACGGTAGCGATCCGTACGAAGAGATGATCCCGAAATGGCGTCAGCTGAACGTGTTCGAAGGTGAACGCGTAGAGCGCGGTGACGTGGTTTCCGATGGCCCAGAGTCTCCACATGACATTCTGCGTCTGCGTGGCGTGCATGCGGTGACCCGTTACATCACTAACGAAGTGCAGGAAGTTTACCGCCTGCAGGGCGTTAAGATTAACGATAAGCACATCGAAGTCATCGTTCGTCAGATGCTGCGTAAAGCAACCATTGCAAGCGCGGGCAGCTCCGACTTCCTGGACGGCGAGCAGGTTGAAGTTTCACGCGTTAAGATTTCTAACCGTGAGCTGGAAGCCAACGGCAAAATCGCAGCGACCTATATGCGCGATCTGCTGGGTATCACCAAAGCGTCACTGGCGACCGAGTCCTTCATCTCCGCCGCTTCCTTCCAGGAAACGACGCGCGTACTGACCGAAGCAGCCGTTGCGGGCAAACGCGACGAACTGCGCGGCCTGAAAGAGAACGTAATCGTGGGTCGTCTGATCCCAGCCGGTACCGGTTACGCTTATCACCAGGATCGTATGCGCCGTAAAGCGGCAGGCGAAGCGCCTGTAGTTCCTCAGGTCACGGCCGACGAAGCGTCTGCCAGCCTGGCAGAACTGCTGAACGCGGGTCTGGGCGGCAACGACGATTAATCGTCTTTCCTGCTGACCGTAAAAACCCCACTTCGGTGGGGTTTTTTTATGCCTGAAATTTGAGGATGGGTCAGCCAGCGTCGGGATGTGGCCGTAAAAAAGCCGCCCCGGAGAGCGGCTTGCGGCCTGACTGCTCTGATTTACGTTAAACAGGATAGGGATATTCGACAGGTGAATTTGCCAGGCTCCTTTTCCGCTTAACATCAGCGCCATGAATAACGTGACTAAAAAAAGTCCGTGGCGTTTTTTCATGGAAGATTCCCTTCTCAGGAGCCGCACTGCCCACCGGAACGCTGCAAACGAAACAAGCAGTGTGATTGACTTGTTTTTCGCGGTATCACAGAACCCGTTCCCTGAGTCCGGTGCCCTGCGGCAACAGGTGAAACGGCCCCGACGCAACGATAACAGCTACGACAATGAACAACATTTTATTATTGAAGAGATGCGAGTTATCACGCAGTAAGAAAGAAGTTGTTCCAGGTTATTACATGCGATAAGTGACGAAGCATGCAGAATCATCAAGTACTAAAAATTGGATAAAAATACGCTGGTTTTTTATACTTTATGACGATATATTGACCGGGTGGTTGACTTGTATTCGCATACCATCAGTACCTTTCAGAGCAGGACGGCAATCCTCTTCTGAAATAAAGAACCCCGCGCTGGCGGGGTTTTTTATTACTGAATACCCTGCATCCGTGGTTCGGCTGACCCGTTTTACCTGTATCGCTTAATGTCATCGCCGGTTAACCCGATATCTTTCAGCTGCGCATCGCTTAATCGCGCTAATATTTTACGGCTGTATACCTCCTGTCGCCAGGCCAGCCAGAGCCGCCGCGCCAGGCTGAACATCAGTACAAAGGGCGATGCTTTAAAAGGCTGCTCGCCGCCGTCTTACAATATTTTCCTGTGGCATCTGCTTTACCCGTCCGCAGGGCGGCTATCGAAGCGGCGCTACCTGATTTGTTGGTGAAGTAGCAAGAGGCGGGCCCGCGAGGGAAAACTGACGGGCCCGGACGCTTTTTCTCCAGCGTCGGCAGCGATTCTGGCAGCTTTAACAGAGCCAGTCATAACAAGAGTGGATTTATGGAAGGCGTGCCGCATATTTATCAGGCGCATTCATTTTTACGTTAAAAAATAAAAAGTAAGCGAAAACTAATTTTGTATTTATAAGATTTTTCACAGGTGGCTATTTTAAATCTTCATTGATTTATATTTTTGCTTCTCATTTCTTCCCTGAGCTTTCTCTTAAATCTATTAAGGGCAATGTCTTAATATTGAGATGTTTATCTCATCTTGCTAAATTAATACAAATTCCCGCTGCCGGATACGCCGCGCTTTCCATTTTTCGCTCAGCACTGTCAGCCAGCTGCTGTGAGGTATTATGAATAAAAATAAGATAAAGGCCATGGTGCGCCCGGCGCTGAAAAATGCGGTTTCGCTACGCCTGCGTATAGAAAAAGCCTTATTAAAAAGGAAAAAATTAGCGGAATACAATCCTGCTCTGGAACAGGATATGGATATCGTTATTCATAACAGAACGCCCGGCGAAATTCCTGAACGGGTCTGGATGTTCTGGGCCGGCTCGACGCTGCCAAAGGAAATCCAGAGCTTTGTTGATAAGGTTGCGCGAGAGAACCCGGACTGGTCAGTAACGGTAGTGAATGACAGTAATCTGTCGCACTATCTGCCGGAGCTGGTCTTTACGCGGCAGGACATGCTGGTTGCCCACAGAAGCGACGTTATTCGCCTGGAGCTGCTGTATAAATATGGCGGCGTTTGGATGGATGCAAGCGTAATACTAAACCGCACGCTGGATGAATTTCTGGCGGTCAACGGCAACAGCCGTTATGACATGGTCGCCTTTTATCGCGATGTCTCCACTGTCGATCGGCGCTATCCGGTGATTGAAACCTGGTTTATGGCCGCCCCGAAAAAGAACCCGTTTATTGCAAGCTGGCTGCGCTATTTCCGCCCGATTATTACGCTGGGCGCGGCAGACATGTTTAAGCAGCTTCAACAGCTGCCCAATTATCAGGAACTGGTACAGAAAATTACCGATCCGCAATACCTTATTCTGAATATTACGCAGCAGCAGGCGCTGCGTGAATATAATGAGTACAACCTTTATTTAAGAAAGTGCGAGGCCAACGCGCTTTATTATCAGCGTCTGGTAAGCTGGGACGCCGTACAGCTTAGCCGGATGCTGATGATCGATCGCCTGCCGGATGTTCTGCCGCCTATCGTTAAGCTGACCGGGCTGGATCGGAAATACCTAAGCACTAATTTACGCTATGGCGCGGTAAATAAAGACAGCCTGTTGGGACAGGTGCTGTTTGCGGATGCGCCGGACAGAATGCCGGACATGCCGGATATGCCGATGCCCGGTATATCCGGCAGCGCAGGCGCTTAGGCTCCTCTGAACCAGGCAGGAGACGCAGGTCTTCTCGGTCCCGGTAGCGCAGGCGCTCAGGCTCTTCCCAGCCAGCTGTCCCAGTCTTTCCAGACCGGCTGCATGCCGGCACGGATCAGCGCTTCGGCTACCTGCCGCGGATGGCGATTATCGTGCGGCGAGAACTGTTCCAGCTCGCTTTGCGTCTCGGCGTAGCCGCCAGGCTGCGTTTTTGAGAAAGCGCTGATCGTATTGATCGCCAGCGGCACCACCTTGTCACGGAACTGCGGCGATTCGCGCGTTGACAGCGACTGCTCCACTTCCGGCGCAAACAGACGAAACGCGCAGATAACCTGTACCAGCTGGGCCTCATCCATGACTGAAGCAGGCTGAATGCCGCCAGCGCAGGGGCGCAAGCGAGGGAAAGCCACTGAATAGCGGCTTTGCCAGTACGTTTTCTGTAGCCACAGCATATGTTCCGCCATCATATAACAGTCGGCGCGCCAGCTGTCAGAAAGGCCGATCAGCGCGCCCAGCCCGATCTTATCGATCCCCGCGCGTCCCAGCCTGTCCGGCGTTTCCAGCCGAAAGAAAAAGTCCTGCTTGTTGCCTTTCAGATGGTGCTGACCATACACCGTTGGATGATAGGTTTCCTGATAGACCAGCACGCCATCCAGCCCCAGCGTTTTCAGTTCCGTATACTCCTGCTGGCCCAGCGGCTGCACTTCCATCATCAGCGAGCTGAAATGCGCGCGGATGGCGGGAAGATGACGGCGAAAATAATCCATCCCAACTTTCGCCTGATGCTCACCGGTGACCAGCAGCAGCTGATCGAAGCCCATCGCCCGGATCGCCAGGCACTCGCGCTCGATCTCCTGCGCATCCAGCGTTTTACGCTTGATCCGGTTGCTCATAGAGAAGCCGCAATAGGTACAGTCGTTGGCGCACAGGTTGGAGAGATAAAGCGGAACGAAGAGGTTTACGGCATGGCCGAAGCGCTGGCGCGTCAACAATTGCGCCTTACGGGCCATCGGTTCCAGCCAGGCCTGCGCGGCAGGCGAAAGCAGCGCCATCAGCTCCTCGCGGCCAACGACAGACGCATTCAGCGCCCGCTCCACGTCAGCCGAAGTTTTGCTGTTGATGCGCAGGCGGATATCGTCCCAGTCCAGCTGTTCCCACTGCGAGACAAAGCTTTTCATGGCGTCACTCCGCTTTGCAAAAAGCTGGTCAGCGGGCTGGTGGCGACGGCCTGCTGCTGCTGACTGCCCAGGCCGCTTTGCCGCGCCAGTTCGCCCGCTTCTACAGCGAGGCGGAAAGCGCGCGCCATTTGCACAGGATCGCGGGCAGAGGCCATGGCGGTATTCACCAGCACCGCATCGGCGCCCATTTCCAGCGCTTCACTGGCGTGGCTGGGCGCGCCAATGCCTGCGTCAATCACCACCGGGACGCTGGCCTGCTCGATAATAATCGTCAGCAAATCCCGGGTTTTCAGCCCCTGATTGCTGCCAATCGGCGCGCCAAGCGGCATCACGGCGGCACAGCCCGCTTCTTCAAGCCTTCTGCACAGCACAGGATCGGCGTGGCAATAGGGCAGGACGGTAAAACCCTCCCGCACCAGGGTTTCCGCCGCCTTCAGCGTTTCGACGGCATCGGGCAGCAGATAACGCACGTCAGGATGGATTTCCAGCTTCACCCAGCTCGTGCCCAGCGCTTCCCGCGCCAGGCGCGCGGCAAAAATGGCTTCCTCGGCGGTTTTCGCGCCGGAAGTATTGGGAAGAAGCTGCACGCCCAGCTGACGTAAAGGCGCCAGAATGCCGTCGTCGCCGCCGCGTAAATCCAAGCGTTTCATCGCCATCGTCACCAGCTGCGTGCCGGACTCCCGAAGTGCATTGAGCATCACGGCAGGGTTGGAGAACTTACCTGTGCCGGTAAACAGCCGGGAAGAAAAGGTTTTATCAGCAATCTGTAGCATATTAACCTCCGGCGATAGCCTGGAAAATCACCAGGTTGTCGCCTTCCTGTAAAAGATGAGTGTCCCAGCGATCCCGCGGCACAATCTGCTGATTGACAGCCAGCGCGGTGCCAGAGTGGCTATGGGCAAGCTGCGCCAGCAGCGCGGTCAGCGTCAGCGGCGCGACAAAAACGTGCGGCTCATCATTAATGATGATGTTCACGATGGCCTCCGCATACCGGGCAGCCGGGGCTGCGCTCAAGGTCAAGCGTGCGCCAGGCCTGCGTTTTGCCGTCAAACAGCCGCAGCTTGCCGTCCAGCGCCGACGGCTGGCCGGCCAGCATCTTCAACGCTTCCAGCGCCTGCAGCGTGCCCATCACGCCGACCACCGGGCCGAGTACGCCTGCGGTGCGGCAGTTGCGCTGCGGCTCCGCTTTATCGGGCCACAGGCAGCAGTAGCAGCCACGCCGGAAAGGCGGGGTGATCGCCAGCAGCTGGCCGCCGAAACCGACCGCGCTGGCGCTGATCAGCGGCGTGCTGGCTGCGACGCAGGCGGCATTCACGGCGTGACGCGTCTGCATGTTGTCGCTGCAGTCCAGCACCAGATCGACCCGCTGCGCCGTTTCCTGCAGCGTGGCGGCATCCATACGCTGCTCAAGCGCTACAAACTCGACCTGAGGATTCAGCGCCTGCAAACGATCTTTCGCCAGCGTGGCCTTTGGCTGGCCGATATCGCTGCTGCGGTAGAGGATTTGACGCTGCAAATTGCTGATATGCACCCTGTCGTCATCGGCCAGCAGCAGCTTGCCCACGCCCGCTGCGGCAAGATACGTCGCAGCCGGTGAGCCTAAGCCGCCCAGGCCGACAATCAGCACGCTGGCCGCCAGCAGCTTTTCCTGCGCCTGCGGGCCAAACTCCTCCAGCAGCAGCTGGCGGCTGTAACGCATAAAATCGCCGTCGCTAAGCATCAAGCGGCCCTCCGCTTCCTGCCAGCGCCAGCAGCTGCGCGGTGGCGGCCTGCCAGTCTGCCGCCTGGGTAATGGCACTGACCACGGCGATACTGCCGACGCCGGTTGCCAGCACGTCTGGCGCCCGCGCCAGCGAGATGCCGCCGATAGCCACGGTTGAGACGTTCTGCAGGCGCCCGACATGCCGCTTCAGCTCCTGAAGCCCCTGAGGTGAAGAGGGCATAGCTTTAGTTTGCGTAGGAAAGACGTGTCCCAGCGCGATGTAGGATGGGCGCTCGGCCAGCGCGCGATCCAGTTCCGCGTCATCATGCGTGGATAACCCCAGCCGCAGCCCGGCGCGGTGGATCGCATCCAGATCGGCAATAGCCAGATCTTCCTGGCCCAGGTGTACGCCATAGGCGCCATGCTGAATCGCCAGCCGCCAGTAATCGTTGATAAACAGACGGGCCTGATAGCGTTTACCTAACTCGATGGCCGCGGCGATATCCTGTTCCACCGCCGCTTCCGGCAGATCTTTAATGCGCAGCTGGATAGTGCGCACGCCAGCCGCCAGCAAACGCTCGATCCAGATGACGCTGTCCACCACCGGATAAAGCCCCAGCCTGGCTGCCGTCAGGGGAAAAGCGCTACGGCTCATTATTTTTCCTCCTGCGTTAAGGCATCCATGGCATGGTAAAGCTCGCCGCCACGACGGCGGAACGTCTCTGACATCTCCGCCATGCCGATCGCTATCGGCTCTGCTTCCGCTTCCTGTTTTGCTGCGTATTCGCGGACTTCCTGGGTGATTTTCATCGAGCAGAATTTCGGGCCGCACATGGAGCAGAAGTGGGCAACCTTACCGGACTCCTGCGGCAGCGTTTCATCGTGGAAAGCGCGTGCGGTATGCGGATCCAGCGCCAGGTTGAACTGATCTTCCCAGCGGAATTCAAAACGCGCTTTCGACATGGCGTTGTCACGGATCTGCGCGCCGGGATGGCCTTTGGCAAGATCCGCCGCGTGGGCCGCGATCTTGTAGGTAATCAAACCTTGTTTGACATCTTCTTTATTCGGCAGGCCCAGATGTTCTTTCGGCGTAACGTAGCAGAGCATGGCGCAGCCGAACCAGCCAATCATCGCCGCGCCGATGCCGGAGGTAAAATGGTCGTAGCCAGGCGCGATATCGGTAGTCAGCGGGCCAAGCGTATAGAAAGGCGCCTCGTGGCAGTGTTCGAGCTGCTCGGTCATATTGCGTCTGATCATTTGCATCGGCACGTGTCCCGGCCCTTCAATCATCACCTGCACGTCATATTCCCAGGCGATTTTCGTCAGCTCGCCCAGCGTGCGCAGCTCGGCAAACTGCGCCTCGTCGTTGGCATCCTGTATTGAGCCAGGACGCAGGCCGTCACCCAGCGACAGCGAGACGTCGTAAGCGGCGCAGATCTCGCAAATGTCACTGAAGCGTTCGTAGAGAAAGCTTTCACGATGATGCGACAGGCACCACTTCGCCATAATGGAGCCGCCGCGCGAAACGATGCCGGTCAGGCGTTTCGCCGTCATCGGCACATAGCGCAGCAGCACGCCGGCATGGATGGTGAAGTAATCCACGCCCTGTTCAGCCTGCTCCAGCAGCGTGTCGCGGAATATTTCCCAGTTGAGGTCTTCCGCCACGCCGTTGACTTTTTCCAGCGCCTGATAGATCGGCACCGTACCAATCGGCAGCGGGCTGTTGCGCAGGATCCACTCGCGGGTTTCATGGATATTTCGCCCGGTGGAGAGGTCCATCACCGTATCCGCTCCCCAGCGTGCCGACCAGACCAGCTTTTCGACCTCTTCTTCAATCGAAGAACTGACCGCAGAGTTGCCGATATTGGCGTTGATCTTCACCAGGAAATTGCGGCCGATAATCATCGGCTCCGATTCAGGATGGTTGATATTGGCCGGGATAATCGCGCGTCCGGCAGCCACTTCCTGACGAACAAACTCGGCGGTGATATTTTCCGGCAGCCGCGCGCCAAAATCCTGTCCCGGATGCTGCTGCAACAGCACCTCGCTGCGAACGCGCTCGCGGCCCATGTTTTCGCGCAGCGCGATAAATTCCATTTCCGGCGTGATAATGCCCTGGCGCGCGTAGTGCAGCTGCGTGACGCGGCGACCAGCCTGGGCGCGGCGCGGCCGCGGCAGATTCTCAAAGCGCAGATGATCAAGCCCTTCGTCCGCCAGACGCTGCTGCGTATAAACGGAGCTTAATTGCTCAATCGGTTGCGTATCGGCGCGCTCTGCAATCCAGCTTTCCCGCAGCCTGGCGATACCGGCACGCACGTCAATAGCGGCGTCGGGATCGCCATAAGGGCCGGCGGTATCGTAAACCGGCACCGGTTCGTTTTCTTCAAACTGTGGATTGTCTTTGCCGCCGCCGGTCAGGGTGGGCGAGAGCTGAATTTCACGCATGGGAACGCGCAGATCGGCTCGCGAACCGGTCAGATAAATGCGTCTGGAATTGGGGAAAGCGGTGCCCTGTAAAGCAGCGATAAACTGCTGCGCTTCAGCACGCTGTTCGCGGCGGTTGGATTTCTTAACCTGGGTAGACATAGCAAGTTCCTGACTTAAGGGAAATTTGCTTGTCCGGAGTTCGGAGGAGTAAGCGCAGAGCCGATGGCCCTGACCTGGATCTTTACTCTTGTTCCCTTCGCAGGTTCTAACCTGATCAGGTTCCGCGGATCCCGAATTAACGGTCTCAGCCCCGAGGGGCACTCCGACAAGAAGAAGTCTGGCTTTCGCCAGAGGCAATCATGCGATTGCCTTTTCAGCATAAAGGGGCGTTATGGAAAGCTCAAGGGATTAAACAGTTAACTTTTCAGGCAGGACGAGCCATCGCAGAGTCATTAGCTGCGGACTTATCCGCATACTTCTCCAGCGCCAGCTGAATAAATTTATCTTCCAGGGTGAAGCGGGCTTCCAGCGCTTCGCCGACGATCGACAGCGCCTGCTGGAACTCCAGATAGTTATCGTGATCGATGGCGTTTTCCAGATGGGCGTCGTAAATCGCCATAATCTGTTCGGTATTCGCCTGTAGCGAAGGATAAATCAGCGCCGCTTTGGCCAGCTGGTCGGTGCCTTCCATTTCCTGAATAAACCGTTCGTACGCCGTGAAGTGGCCGGTTGAGAGATAATCAACCAGGCTTTGACAGAAGTTATCCAGCGCCTCTTCGTCGAGCGTAGTCAGCGATTCTTTGTTAGGCTTCATGCCAACCATTTGATAATAAGCAACTAACAACTGCTTGCGTGAGTGAAGGCAAAAGTCTACCAGTTCGCTGCATCCGCCTACGCGTGAGGCCAAAACTTCCAGCTGGTCAAGCATGAGTGACTCCAAAAGTGTTATTTTAACTGTCTATCCCAATCCGGTAAGTGCGTGAAGTGAGGATGAGCAATTTATGGAACTTGAGATTTCAAGCGTAGACGCTGGCTGGTGGATTGTCAGCCATGAACAGAAACTTTGGCTGCCAAAAGGTCAATTACCGTACGGAAACGCACAAGATTTAGGCCTGGCCGGCTCGAAAGGCGCGCTGATTGGCGAATGGCAGGGCGAACCTGTACGGCTGATTAGCGAAAATCGTCCGGAAGGGATGGCATCGCTGCGGCAGCTGCTCGATCAGGATCCCGCCCTGTTTCAGCTGGCGGGACGCGGCATCCAGCTGGCCGAATTTTATCGCTCGCATCAGTGGTGCGGCTACTGTGGACACGCGATGCATCGCAGCAAAACGGAATGGGCCTGCCTGTGTGGCCACTGCCGCCAGCGCTATTATCCGCAAATTGCGCCCTGCATCATCGTGGCCATTCGTCGCGGCGATGAAATCCTGCTGGCTCAGCATACCCGACACCGCAACGGCATCTACACGGTGCTGGCGGGTTTTGTGGAGGTAGGCGAAACGCTGGAGCAAACCGTAGCGCGCGAGGTGATGGAGGAGAGCGGCATCAAGGTGAAAAACCTGCGCTATGTTTCCTCGCAGCCCTGGCCTTTCCCGCAGTCATTGATGATGGCGTTTATGGCCGACTACGACAGCGGCGAGATCAACATTGATCCCAAAGAGCTGCTGGATGCCAACTGGTATCGCTACGACGCCTTGCCACAGCTGCCGCCGGCGGGAACGGTGGCCCGTCGGCTGATAGAAGACACCGTCGCGCTCTGCCGCGCCGCTGCGGAATAACTGATATACTGTGCGTCTGAATGAAAAAGAGTCCTGAAGATGAGTGAACTGAAGAACGATCGTTATTTGCGTGCTCTGCTGCGTCAGCCGGTAGACGTTACGCCCGTGTGGATGATGCGCCAGGCCGGACGGTATTTGCCGGAGTACAAGGCGACGCGCGCCCAGGCCGGCGACTTTATGTCGCTGTGTAAAAATGCTGAGCTGGCCTGTGAAGTCACGCTGCAACCGCTGCGTCGCTACGCGCTGGATGCGGCGATCCTCTTCTCTGATATCCTGACCATCCCTGATGCGATGGGGCTGGGACTCTATTTTGAAGCTGGCGAAGGCCCGCGCTTCTCCTCGCCTGTGACCTGCCGTGCGGACGTCGAAAAACTGCCCGTGTTCGATCCCGAACAGGAGCTGGGCTACGTGATGAATGCGGTGCGCACCATTCGTAAAAATTTACAGGGCGCGGTGCCGCTGATCGGTTTTTCCGGCAGTCCGTGGACGCTGGCGACCTACATGGTGGAAGGTGGCAGCAGTAAGGCCTTCACTAAACTGAAAAAAATGATGTATGCCGAGCCGGAAACCCTGCATCTGATGCTGGATAAGCTGGCCGACAGCGTTACGCTCTATCTGAACGCACAGATCCGCGCGGGCGCGCAGTCGGTGATGATTTTCGACACCTGGGGCGGCGTGCTGACCGGGCGCGACTATTTGCAGTTCTCCCTGCACTACATGCATAAAATCGTCGATGGCCTGCAGCGTGAAAACGACGGTCGCCGCGTGCCCGTGACGCTGTTTACCAAGGGCGGCGGCCAGTGGCTGGAAGCGATGGCGGAAACCGGCTGCGACGCGCTTGGTCTGGACTGGACCACCGATATTGGCGAGGCGCGTCGACGCGTTGGCCATAAAGTGGCGCTGCAGGGCAACATGGATCCTTCTATGCTTTATGCCACGCCTGCCCGTATTGAGCAGGAAGTGGCGGGCATTCTTCAGGGCTTCGGCAACGGCACGGGCCACGTGTTCAACCTGGGTCACGGCATTCATCAGGATGTCCCGCCGGAACACGCGGGTGCTTTTGTGGAGGCCGTCCACAAACTGTCAGGACAGTATCACCAGGATTAATTATGGATATACAGGCATTAAAGCAGGAACAGACGACGCGTGCGGCGGAAGTGGTACGCGCTGATGATTTTGACGTAATGCCACCGCGCTATATCGCCGGGGCGGACGTGGGGTTTGAGCAGGGCGGCGAGGTCACGCGCGCCGCGCTGGTGCTGTTGGAGTATCCGTCGCTGAAGCTTATTGAGCATCGCGTCGCGCGGATAGCCACCACCATGCCTTATATCCCCGGCTTTCTCTCGTTTCGCGAATATCCCGCTCTGCTGGCCGCCTGGGAGCAGCTGGAGCAAAAACCCGATCTGCTGTTTGTCGACGGTCAGGGTATCGCGCATCCGCGCCGTCTTGGCGTCGCCAGCCACTTTGGCCTGCTGGTGGATGTGCCGACTATTGGCGTGGCGAAACGCCGGCTATGCGGCAAGTTCGAGCCGTTAGGCGACGAGCCGGGCTCCCGACAGCCGCTGATCGACAAAGGCGAGCAGATTGGCTGGGTGCTGCGCAGCAAAAAACGCTGCAATCCGCTGTTTATTTCGCCAGGCCACCGCGTCAGTAACGATACGGCGCTGCACTGGGTGGAGACCTGCCTGCAGGGCTACCGTTTGCCGGAACCGACGCGCTGGGCCGATGCCGTGGCGTCCAACCGGCCCGCTTTCGCCCGTCTCGGCATCCCGCTATAACGGTGTGAGGCGCCGGCTTTTCGGTTACACTGCAGCCCGCGCACTTTTGTTTAAGAGATCCCAACATGTTACGTAATCCGATTCACCTGCGGCTGGAAAAACTGGAAAGCTGGCAGCACGTTACTTTTATGGCCTGCCTGTGCGAGCGCATGTATCCCAATTACTGGGCTTTTTGCCGCCAGACCGAGTTTGGCGACGGCCAGCTTTATCGTCGTATTCTCGATTTGGTCTGGGAAACGCTGCTGGTGAAAGATGCCAAAGTGAATTTTGACTCGCAGCTGGAAAAGCTGGAAGAAGCCATTCCGGCGGCGGAGGATTACGATCTGTACGGCGTTTATCCAGCCATCGACGCCTGCGTCGCGCTGAGCGAACTGCTGCATTCCCGTTTGAGCGGTGAAACCCTGGCGCACGCTATTGCCGTCAGCGAAGCTTCAATCACCTCTGTAGCGATGCTGGAAATGACCCAGGCCGAACGTGAAATGACCGAGGAAGAGCTAAAAGCCAATCCTGCCGTTGAAGAGGAATGGGACATCCAGTGGGAGATTTTTCGCCTGCTCAGCGCCTGTGAGGAAAGGGATCCAGAACTGATAAAAGGACTGCGTTCTGACCTGCGGGAATCAGGGATTAGCAATATCGGTATAAATTTTCAGCAGTAAGGCGATAAAACGTGACTTCAGGCCTGATTTGTAGCGCCTTAAGGCTTCACATTCGCCCCCAGTCTGGTCTACATTTGTGGGGCTGAAAAAAGTGGCTATCGGTGCGTGTATGCAGGAGAGTGCCAGAAACTGGTTTTTCCCTCGCACTCGATGCTTAGCAAGCGATAAATACACTGTAAGGATAACTTATGAACAAGACTCAACTGATTGATGTAATTGCGGACAAAGCGGACCTGTCTAAGACCCAGGCTAAAGCTGCACTGGAATCCACTCTGGCTGCGATTACTGAGTCTCTGAAAGAAGGTGATGCTGTACAACTGGTTGGTTTTGGTACTTTTAAAGTTAACCACCGTGCTGAGCGTACTGGCCGCAACCCGCAGACCGGCAACGAAATCAAAATTGCAGCTGCAAACGTACCGGCATTCGTTTCTGGTAAAGCTCTGAAAGACGCTGTTAAATAATCGACAGTGAAAAGTTTTAAACAGGGGGGCGTTAAGCCCCTTTTGTTAAGGCTTTTTAGCTGTTTCTGCCAGGACAGCTTGTGACGCTTTTCTCTCGTTCCCTTTTGCCGTTCCTGCTGCTGTTAGCAGGCTGTAGTTCACGGCAGATGCCTGATTTTACCGCCAGCGGCTATCTTGCCGATCGCGGCGCCGTGCGTATCTGGCGCAAAACGCCTTCCCCACAGTCAATCCATCTGCAAACGGTCTATACCCCTTTTACCGAGCCGGTAACGGAAACCACGGACTACCAGTGGCAAGAGGGCAAACTGATTTCTGTTGAACGCAAAATCGTGGGCGCAAATCCTGAAAGCGTGACGCTACGCTTTGACCAATCCGGTCGCCTGAGCTTTATGCAGCGCCAGCTGGCGAATCGACGGGAAGCGCTGACGGCTGATGCTATCGCGCTCTACCAGTTTGATGCCGGACGTATGCTGACTATCAGCGACGATTTGCTACGCGGACGCGTAAGGCTATTACAGGGAGAGTGGATGCCTTCGGGCGCGGTCAGGTTATGCGGAGGCGGTAAGGCTTCGCCTGGCTTCGACAGCAACGCAGTGCGTTATATCACCCAGCATCAGCAGGGATCGGGCGAACCGCTCAGCATTGCCTGGCTGGAAGCGCCGGGCGGCACGCAGCTGCTGCTGGCGACGCCGGAAGACCTTTGTCAGCAACAGCCGCAGGCCGACAGCTTTTAATCGGCTGCCAGCTTGAGAGAGAAGGGGACAGTGCTGCCCCCTGAATCACTCTTATTTACGCCCGATAGCGCGGTAGCCGATATCCGTGCGGCAGAAGCTGCCATGCCAGGAGATGTGCTTAGCCAGCTCGTAGGCATGTTTTTGCGCCGCCGCAACATCTTCGCCCAGCGCGGTCACGCATAATACGCGTCCGCCGTTTGTCACCACCAAATCGTCCTGCATTTTGGTTCCGGCGTGGAAAACCTTGCCGTCCGGCGTCGCTTCCAGCGGCAAGCCGTGGATCTGGTCGCCAGTGGCGTAATCGCCAGGATAGCCGCCCGCCGCCAGCACCACGCCCAGCGAAGGACGCGGATCCCAGACGGAGTCTTTGCTATCCAGCTTGCCGTCAACGGCGGCAAGGCAAAGATCGACCAGGTCGGACTGCAGGCGCAGCATGATCGGCTGGGTTTCCGGGTCGCCAAAGCGGCAGTTAAATTCAATGACTTTCGGCTGGCCGCTGTTATCGATCATCAGGCCGGCATAAAGGAAGCCGGTATAGACGTTGCCTTCGGCCGCCATGCCGCGGACGGTCGGCCAGATAACCTCGTCCATAACGCGCTGGTGGATTTCATCGGTCACGACCGGGGCCGGCGAATAGGCACCCATGCCGCCGGTATTAGGGCCGGTATCGCCATCGCCCACGCGTTTATGATCCTGACTGGTCGCCATCGGCAGCACGTTCTCGCCGTCAACCATCACGATAAAGCTGGCTTCCTCGCCGTCCAGAAACTCCTCCACCACGATACGGTGCCCGGCATCGCCAAAGGCGTTTCCGGCCAGCATGTCTTTAATGGCGGCTTCCGCTTCTTCCAGCGTCATTGCGACAATCACGCCTTTGCCCGCCGCCAGGCCGTCCGCCTTGATCACAATCGGCGCGCCCTTACTGCGCGTATAGGCCAGCGCGGCCTCGACGTCGGTGAAGTTCTGGTATTCCGCCGTCGGGATTTTATGGCGGGCCAGGAAATCCTTGGTGAACGCTTTAGAACCTTCCAGCTGCGCGGCAGCCTGGGTCGGGCCAAAGATCTTCAGCCCGGCCGCGCGAAAAGCATCGACTATGCCAATGACCAGCGGCGCTTCCGGCCCAACGATAGTCAGATCGATGTGCTCACGCTGTGCAAAATCCAGCAGTGCAGGGATATCGGTCGCGCCGATAGCGACGTTTTGCAACGCCGGCTCCAGCGCGGTGCCGGCATTGCCCGGCGCGACAAAAACGGTTTCCGCCAGCGGCGACTGCGAAGCTTTCCACGCCAGCGCGTGCTCACGGCCGCCATTGCCAATCACTAAAATTTTCATTGTCGGTTCCTTATTAATGGCGGAAGTGGCGCATATTGGTGAAAATCATGGCAATGCCGTGTTCATCAGCGGCGGCAATCACTTCTTCATCGCGAATCGAGCCGCCAGGCTGGATAACGCAGCTCACGCCCGCCGCCGCCGCCGCATCAATACCGTCACGGAACGGGAAGAAGGCGTCAGAGGCCAGCGCGCAGCCTTCCACCACCAGACCTTCATCTTTTGCTTTGATACCGGCAATTTTGGCGGAGTAAACGCGGCTCATCTGGCCTGCGCCAATTCCGACGGTCATATTGTCGCGCGCATAAACAATGGCGTTGGATTTTACAAACTTGGCGACTTTCCAGCAGAACAGCGCATCGCGTAGCTCCTGCTCTGTTGGCTGACGTTTGGTCACGACGCGCAGCTGGCTTGCTTCCACCATGCCCAGATCGCGATCCTGTACCAGCAAACCGCCGTTCACGCGCTTGAAGTCCAGCCCGGTCTGACGCTGCTGCCACTGGCCGCAAATCAGCACGCGCACGTTCTGCTTAGCCGACGTCACCTTCAGCGCGGCTTCGCTGGCGGAGGGCGCAATAATCACTTCAACGAACTGGCGGCTGATAATTGCCTGAGCGGTCGCTTCGTCCAGCTCACGGTTAAAGGCGATAATGCCGCCGAAGGCAGAGGTAGGATCGGTTTTGTAAGCCAGCTCGTAAGCGCCCAAAGCCGAATCGCTAACCGCCACGCCGCAAGGGTTAGCGTGTTTGACAATCACGCAGGCCGGTTCGCTGAACTCTTTTACGCATTCCAGCGCCGCATCGGTATCGGCAATGTTGTTATAAGAAAGCGCTTTGCCCTGAACCTGCTGCGCCGTGGCGACCGAAGCCTCAGTCACATTCTCTTCTATATAGAAGGCGGCATCCTGATGGCTGTTTTCGCCGTAGCGCATATCTTGCTTCTTAATGAAGTTCAAATTCAGCGTACGCGGGAAGCGTCCGGCAGGCTCGCGGGTTTCGCCATGATAGGCCGGAACCAGGCTGCCGAAGTAGTTGGCGATCATGCTGTCGTAGGCAGCGGTATGCTCGAAAGCTTTAATAGCCAGATCGAAGCGGGTAGCCAGCTGTAGTGAGTTATCGTTGGCGTCCATCTCGGCAATCACCGCGTCGTAGTCGCTGCTCTTTACAACGATAGCTACGTCTTTATGGTTCTTGGCCGCGGAGCGCACCATCGTCGGGCCGCCGATATCGATATTCTCTACCGCATCTTCCAGCGAGCAGCCTTCGCGCGCCACCGTCTGTGCAAAGGGATAAAGGTTAACGACCACCATGTCGATAGGGGCGATGCTGTGCGCCTGCATGATGGCATCGTCCTGGCCGCGACGTCCCAGAATGCCGCCGTGAACTTTCGGATGCAGGGTTTTGACGCGTCCATCCATCATTTCCGGGAAACCGGTATAGTCAGACACTTCGGTAACGGGCAGGCCGGCCTCGGCCAACAGACGAGCAGTGCCGCCCGTGGAGAGCAGCTCCACACCACGCGCGGAAAGCGCCTGTGCAAATTCGAGGATACCGGCTTTGTCGGACACGCTGAGCAGAGCGCGGCGTACAGGACGAGGTTGTTGCATGAGGTTTTATCCCTTGGCTTTGGTTCGCATAGATAAGAGCGTTACATCAATCTTAGCTTTTCCCCTCCTTTATAAAGAAAGAAGCAGCGAAGATTCAGGTAACGCCCCCAAATGGGGGCCGGGATTTTTCCGGGGCATTGTAGCGAAAACGTTTGCGTGATGCTCGTCTAAATTTGTTCTTACCGCCGGATGTGGATAACTTTGTGGGTAAATGCGTATAAATAGCCCTTTTGCTGTGGAATGCAGCGAACGCGCTATTTTTCTAAAATTAGGGGTTGTCAGCCGCCAAGAACTCCCTATAATGCGCAACCACTGAGACGGCACAACGGCTTACAGCCAGCGGCTCA
>NZ_JARUWZ010000042.1:0-29983 GCF_030433775.1 Erwinia sp. PsM31 | reverse complement strand
GTTTGAAAACCAAAACCTCGCTTAGGGCCGTGTCCACATTACGTGGGTAGGATCAGGCTTTTGTAGATGCTCTGCCTGCAGCTGAAACCGACTGTAATCAGAAAAAAGAAAAGTATCCTTCTGGACTCCTCCGGCTCGCCAAATTCTGATGGTGCAAGGCAAGGTCAACTCCTGCAGCTGGCTTAAAGTCTGCTATGAGCGAGAAGCGGACCTTTTACGTAAAATGAAAGCACCTTGGGTCACCCGATCAAATCAACCGGTATATGACTTAAGATCAGGTGATTTTAAGCTTAAACAGCCGATATATTGCAACCCGGCCTGAATCGGTTACGTTCACTTCACGGTATCCCTGTACACGCGTTACCCATTCTTTTTGCAGGAAAAGTGTAAACAGGGCTGAGCCAGCGTCACCACCGAGATGGAAACGTCTTTCACTCCAGTCCAAACAGCCGCAACAGGGCTTGCGTCGTGTGCGAGAGTTAAGCAAAACGCCCATTTTCTCAAAATGCATTTTTCCGGCTGATGTCAGTTCCGAGCCATCTGCTTCAAGCCATTTTTCCTGCAGCATAAATTCATAAATATTGACAGCAAGCTCGCCTGCCAGATGGTCATAGCAGGTGCGCGCGTAACGCAGATAGACCGGCGTACTGGAAACGGGGGCTTTAGAAGTGCCCATGGAAAATCCCATCAGGTTTTCCAGCAGTCCGGCGATATGATTGCCCGAAAGGCTGTAATAGCGATGACGCCCCTGCGTCAGGCAAATGATTAGACCGTTGCCGAGAAGTCGGTTCAGATGCCCGCTGGTTGTCGAGGCTGCTATGCCAGCCACTACGCTAAGTTCGGTAGCTGTCCATGCGCGCCCGTCCATCAGGGCGCACAGAATACTTACCCTTGACGGGTCAGACAGCGCAGAAGCCACCATTACCATTGATGTTTCAAGGACATCATCTGGCTCACTGCCGCGCTTTGTTTTAACAAGGTTCATTCAGAAGGTATTGCCCATTTTCGGGTTACTACGGCTGCCCGGGCATCATCATCCGTGATGAGAATGAGCCGGTTACTGTGATCGCTGTACTGTACCAGAATATTGATGCCGTTCCGGGCAATTGTGTCAGCTATTTCTCCCAGCTCTCCGGGCCGTTCCTGAGGTAATTTCCTCACCAGGGGCCGACACACGTTGCAGACGTCAAAACCAGCCTCAGTCAACACATTGCGTGCTTTAAAGCCGTCTTCAACCAGGAAATGTGCATGCGCGCCTTCAGATCCTGTAAATACGCCACCGCCTTCAAGTCCCACTCCGTTTTCACCCAGTACACTACCCAGTGAACCAAGTGAGCCCGGGCTGTTTTTGAGAATAACGTGAATGTCATACATGCTGATTTGTTCCCTTATCAGAAGAGTAATCACGGAATACGCTGGCTACCCGTATTCTGTAGAATGAAAAAATCGACTGCTTGCCTTCTTTCTGAGCGGCCTGATGCATCACATTTCGCTTCCATCCGGCAACAGACTCCTCATCTTCCCACCACGACAAAGAAAGAATCTTTCCGGGCGTAGTCAGGCTCTGGAAACGCTCAATTGAAATAAAACCGGGCGTGTCGGATAAGAGAGGCTTCAGCTCCGAAGCGAGCTGAAGATATCTTTCCTGAGCCTCTGGCAGGGCATCTGCCTCAAAAAGTACTGCAATCATGGTCCGCTCCGTTGTTAATTTACGGGCAGTTTAATGATGACGAAGGCATGTTGCTTCGGTTAGCACCGAAGTATGCTTGTGCGTTAGCCAAGCCACCGGCATGGATAAGCGATGAACAGCAAACTCATAAGTTAAAAGGCGGGACAACATAGAAATGTGGATTCACACGCAACGTCCGCTTCTGGCACAAAGCGGACATCGTCTTATGCAGCAGTCAGCTCTGTGCCGGTAGCGCATTTACCAGCGATAAGTATGCGAACAGAATCGGCAATAATGAAAGACAGGTCTCAATAAGTGGGGACAAATCTTCCCAGCGCCGGACAGCATGCCCTTACCCGGAAAACCATTTTAACTCATGTCATGAATGCGGTTACGGTCGTTGCTTTTCGCCTTATAAAGCACCCTGTCAGCCTGCTGCTTAAGACGGTCAGCCTGGTCTGCCTGGCCGTCAGAAAGTTCAAGCTGGTTTCTGACGTTAGCCTTTACCTGCCGGAGCACAAACATACCCATGCCGGTAATCATTACAAGCAACACGAGGTTCAGCACAACGTCGGCAGCGTTGGCAGAGAACCACGCCATCCTGATTGCATCACGGTCATATCCCGCCGTGACTATCAGGGGATACTGCTCAAGACGGGCGTAGCCATATACCCGCTCGACGCCGTCCAGTGCTGAACGCCACGTAGCGCTGCCACTGGCTGACGTTTTCAGGACCGTTGTGAACAGCGGGCTGGAGGAAAGGCTGCGGTTAATGGCCGTGTCCGGAAAAGGGCGTATATACAACACGGAGGTGTCAACCAGTATCAGCGCCAGGACGTCGCGTTCATGCAGCGTATAGTAACTGTAGAACTGCCGGAAGTAGTCAACCCTTACCATAGCCAGCGCGATGCCGGCGAAACGACCTGCCTCATCATTCAGGCGCACCGCATCAGATAACCTCATTTAATATATGAGGCGCTACCAGTCAACAGTTCCATCTTCATTTGTTATAAAAATGTCACATAAAAGTGTAAAGTTAACAAATCACTTTTTTAGCAGATTCCTATCTGTCATGTGGTTAAAAACCGATCACGATTTTATCATCTATCGTTATTGCTGGGTTTGCGGTGAATAATTCTTAATTCTTTCCTTTCAGTAGCACTATCTGTGTAATTATTATTTTACAAATAGATTTCTAACCGGAATTAAATTGTTTTTTTCGTGAACAGAATACCTTAAAGAGTTGATCATTAATCGTACAGTTAATTAATATGTTATTGATTTTAATGTTATTTTTATTTAAAGGAGGTTTTTTTTAGCTGAACGCTGTATAGCACTATGATTACATAAGATAAATTGATATTTATAAGCTGTTTTGATAGCTTGGTTGCTCTTTAGAGCAGAAGCTAATTTTGATTATGAACCGAGTGTATTTATATCTTGTAATGGCTGCATCTGTGTCAGCTCTGGCTACCGACATGATTGTTCCGGCTCTGCCAGATCTGCAAAAAGTTTTTCAGGTTGATTATTCGCTTATTCAGCTTTCGGTCAGCGGATTTCTTATCATATATGCTATCAGCCAGTTATGTGTAGGCTTTGTAAGTGAAAGGTTAGGAAAAATAAAAACGATAACGGCAGGTTTTATCGTTTTTTCAGCAGGTAGCCTGCTGTGCTATATGGCTGAAAATATCTATTTACTTATGGCAGGAAGATTTATACAGGCCGTGGGTGCTGGCGCAGGACCGGTATTATCCAGAGCTATCGCAAAAGATAGTTTTCCAGCTGAAAGCTTAAAAAAAGCCCTATCTGACATTTCCTCTGCCAGTGCTATAGTTCCTCTGCTCGCACCGCTCGCGGGCGGAGCAATGCTGGGTTATGTAAGCTGGAACTACATATTTTTAACGATGTTCATTTTTGGAATAATCACGGTCATTCTTGCTCCGAAAAGTTTACCTGGTTCAGGAGAGAAGCCTGAAGAATATAACGGCAGCTTTATGACAACCGAATTTTTTTCGGGGACAGCTTTGGTTTCCTTGATTCTGAGTTCGCTTTTTTGTTTTATTACGTTGACGCCTGTAATTTTTATTGAAAATTTAAAGTTTACGCCTTTTCAATACTCACTGGTCTTCTCACTTTCTGTTCTTTTTTTCATAGCAGGAAATCAGGCTTCAAAGCTTAACGCATTCACAAATCCATTTTTACTTTTTGGAATCAATGCACTGTCATTAGTTCCTTTGATTATCGGAAATCCTGATCCAGTTTTATATTTACTCTCTGCCATTGTGTTCAATTTTACATTAGGTGCATATTACCCAGTCGCTCATTTCACCGCATTGCAGATTAAAGGTAATAAAACGGGAGTAGCTTCATCATTGACCGGATTTACGCAAACTGTCTGTGCAGGTGTTATTAGTTATTGTGTAACAAAATCTACTTCTTTAGGGATTGGATTTGAAAAAGTGATGGGGTTAAGTGGATTATCCCTGGCGATTTTGTCATTACTGGTAGTTAGCTATTTAAGGAGAGCGAAGTGCAGAACTGGCAAAGAAACAAAATTGAGAAATCTGTAAAATATCAAACACGTGTTTTTTCGGAAAACATCAATGAGTTGATTGTCACTGAAAGAGAGGGAAAAAAAATCAGACTCGATGATGGAAGGGAAATGATCGAGTTTGTGTCCTGCTCTTATCTTGGTATCGAAACGCACAAAAAACTTAAAGTGGCTGTATATGAAGCAATGGAGCGTTTTGGCGTACAACTTTCGGTGGCAAGAACGCGAATTAAGCCAGACATTTTTAGGGATATTGAAAGTAAACTAAGCGCCATCATGAAAGGTGCATGCACCCTTACTTTCAATGCGGTGACGCCATGTCATATCGCGGTTTTGCCATTACTGGCATCAGGGGCATTGCCAAAATACACTTTTAGCAATAAACCTTATTTCATACTTGAAAAAACAGCGCACGCTACCTTGCAAATTAATCGGGGGCTGTTGCAGCAATTTGGCGATGTGGCGCGTATAGATTTCCAGGATCACAAAAAAATTGAAGAGGCATTTAAGTTTGCCTATGATAATGGCCTTACGCCGATATCTATCTCTGACAGTGTAGGCTCTATGGGCGGCGTGGCGCCGGTTAAGTTTCTGACGAAGTTAATTAGTCAGTATAATGGTTATGCTTATATTGATGACGCTCATGGAACCTCTATCTTCGGTGAAAACGGCTCCGGTTATGTAATGGAATGCCTCGACAATAAGCTGGACGACAGGATTATTATTGCGGGATCGCTGTCTAAAGCTTTTGGTTCGCATGGAGGATTTATTGCATGCAACTTCGAGGAAACGATTAAATTCATTAAAACCTACGGGACCACGTACGCATTTGGCGGTCCTCCTAGCTTGCCGGGAATGGCGGCATGCCTGGCCGCTGCTGACCTACACCTTGATGGCACCGTTGCCAGGAGACAGGTGCAGTTGCAGGACGTTATCGCATATTTTGATGAAAAATTTGCTGATACTGACGTCATCAACAGAGGGACAAGAATGCCGATACGAGGTATTCTCATCGGTAATGAAGATACCGCAATCACGATGTGTAAGAAGATGCACCAACATGGATTCGCTACTACTGTGGCGATGTTCCCTACGGTCGCAGAGGGGAATGCCATACTGAGGTGTGCTATTTCAGCATTACATGAAAAAGAACATATCGATCGTTTTCACAACTGTTTTAAACTAGCCTATAACGAAGTAATGTAGTCTGTCTTTTGCCCGGCCTTTGCCGGGCATTATGAGAAATGGAATATGATGAAAAATATTGCCGGGCTCAGCCATGGAACAACCTTAGTGGTTGCAACGATAGTGGGTGGAGGCATGTTTGCGCTTCCTCTGGCTCTTGAAAATGTATGGTTTACAAAAGGGGTAATCACGTTATCGATCTCAGCATTTTTCATGCTTCTAACCGGATTAATGCTGGTTGATGTAAATTTGCGATTTCCTTCCGGGACAAGCTTTCATACTTTTACAAAGGATCTTCTGGGCCACAGGATCAGCGTGATCGTTAATGCAAGCTTTCTGTTTGTTCTCTATGTAATCACTTATGCTTATATCTCTGGCGCATCGTCTGCCTTTTCCGGGGTGCTTAATAAATTATTTGGCATTAATGGAGCGACATGGTCTGTTTTGTTAATCACTTTTCTGGTTTCATCTCTGATTTACATGGGTGGGTCGACAGCAAATTACGTTATTTCATTTTTCGTTGCAGCAAAATTTATAACTTTTTTCCTAGCCACTGGTAGTTTGCTTGAAAGTGTCAAACTTCAATATTTAACTGACAACCCCGAATTAAATGGCGTCTCTTCGTTTATTTTAATCATTCCAGTCTGCATTATATCCTTTGGGTTTCATGGAAGTATTCCCTCGCTCATCAAAATTTATGGTCGGACTAATTATAAAAAGGTTGTTGGAAGCTTATGTGCAGGCGTATTTATTTCAGCATTCATCTACTATTACTGGTTAACCCTATCTATGGGTGTGGTTGATAAGGCCACCTTTGCAGAAATCAAGCGTTCCGGCGGTAATATAGGTCCTTTCATCAGAATGATTGAAGGCGCGAAAGCGGTAGCATCAATGGAAGTGATACTGGTTTTTTTCGCAATGTTTGCCATATTATCTTCTTTGCTCTCAGCTTCGTTAGGTTTGTGTGATTACTTTCGTGACTTATTGAAAAACCGGATGGTAAAGAAAAATGAAATGTTACCTGTTCTTTTGACGTATTTACCTCCGGCTCTGTTTTGTATTATCAAGCCTGATGGTTTTCTGCTTGCCATTTCCTATGCTGGCATAGCACTTGTTATATGGGCAGTGTTACTCCCGCCGGTTTTACTTCTTGTCGCCCGAAAAAAAGGCGTGGCTGCGACCTATCATTTTCCTTTGAGCGATAATACATTAAAGTTATTTTTGATGGTGGGTACTTTGATGTGGATTTTCATGGTGGCAGAAGTTTTTATCAACTGACAGCATACGCTGCCATTAACACTGGTTAGCTGTCCCCGGAATTAAACACAACATCTATCACACCATCTCGATTCACAAACGTCCGCTTTTGGCACAAAGCGGACGGTAGGCGCTAAAGGTCTGCTATGAGCGAGGAGCGGACATCATTGGATTAATTTTAACTGCTTTCCTGAATCCTTTTGACTATCAGTTATGAACCAGCCCGCCATCTACAGCATACTGGCTGCCGGTAACATAAGATGCGTCATCGGAAAGGAGGAAGAGTGCAACTGCAGCCGCCTCTTCAGCTGTTCCTGCACGGCCCAAAGGAACCTGGCTTACAACAAAATCTTCAAACTGCTGACGCGACGCCTCTGGCATAAAGTGCCTGAAGTTGGTTTCAATCGGGCCCGGCACCAATGTATTAGCGCGGATACCGCGTACGGCCAGCGCAGATGCCCAACTTTTGACCATAGCGATAACGGCACCTTTAGTCGCTGCATACAGGCTTGTCATCGCCGCACCTTCATATACAGAGGAAGAAGAAGTAACCAGAACGGACGCGCCTGAAGTAAGTGATTCCGAGAGGGCTGCCAGCTGCAGCATCGGGCCGCGCACATTAGCGTTCATCATACGATTGAAAGACTCCGCCGTTACAGATTCCGGAGAGCCTACTTCAGCAAAGCCGGCATTTAGCCATAATCCATCAAGTGAACCCCAGCCGTTAATAGCCTCTCCCAGTTCATGTATGTCAGTCTCGCTTGCAGCATCGCTTTTCAGAATAAGCGAAGCTGCAGGAAGCAGGCTGCGTGCACGCTCCAGCCTTTCTTCATTAAGCCCGGTAATGGCTACATGGCCACCTTCATTGACAATACGCTTAGCGCCTGCGAGCCCCATGCCACTGGTGCCGCCCGTAATTAGTATCCGTTTCCCCTGAAATCTGCCCACGCTTACTCCCTTTATTTGGCTGTGAAATCAGCATTTACCTTACGAAAAAAACACACGATTCGTCATCTGTTTCATTACGCAACGATGGGCACAGCTGGATTGCTGCGTGAATGTCCGCTTTTGGCATAAAGCGGACATGTGCAGGCTAAAGTCTACTGTGAGCGAACAGCGGACCACAATACCAGAGGGAAAGCCTCACTGTTAATGTCCGGACAGTTCATGCTAAAACCCTGTATGACGTTTTTCATCGACGATTAAAAAGGGCTGTAAATGGCTACAGTTGAGGTATTAAAAGCGAAGTATCCAGGCGCAGATGCCTGGCAAATGGGCGACAGTCCGGAACTGGTCAGCCAGCTTGCTGACCTGATTAAAAAAGGGATCAAAACGGCCTCCTGCGGATCTCTTACCTCTTATCAGCAGGAAGAGCCTGCCCCTAAGATTGGGAGCTATAACATCATCCTTGATGGTCAGAACGTCCCGGTCTGCGTGACCAGACTGGTTTCAATGCGGCTGGGGCGTTTTTGTGATGTTACGGAGACGTTTGCCCGCAAAGAAGGTGAAGGCGATTTAAGCCTTGAATACTGGCAAAAAGAGCATCAGCGATTTTTCACCCGCGAAGGGCATTTTTCTGACGATATGGAGCTGATAGCAGAAGAATTTGAGGTGATTGAGGTGCTGTAAGATAAACGTTCTGGCGTTTAATTCCTTGCCCTTCGCATAGGCCCGCTTCTGTCAAAAGCGGGCCTGCCTCCTTAATTGTTTATTCATATTGCACAGGCAGAAAGCGGTCAGTGCAGATTAATGACCGGCCCAGACGGCGGGTTTGCGATCGCGCCAGGGACAGGCCCGTTCCAGCTGGCCCGCCAGCTGCAACAATACCGGCTCCTGATTAAATCCTGCTAAAAACTGCATACCGATCGGCAGATGGTTCGTCGGGCTGAACCCCAGCGGCACCGACATGGCCGGGGTGCCGCAAACGTTAGCCAGGGCGGTAAAAGGAGACTGGTTAAAAACGTGATGCATCCAGCCGCGCCCGTCCAGATTGCCCTGATGAAGATTGTAGCGGCCCAGTTCTACGGGCAAAGCGGGCAGGGCAGGCGTCAGCAACATATCGTACTGCTGATAAAACAGACCCATTTTTTGGGTCACGGCGTTGCGCATATGCATTGCGCCAATCATATCCACTGCGGTCAGCTCGTGGCCAAGCCGCCACAGCGCCAGGTTTGCAGGCTCAAGCGTGTCGGCGTTAATCGGCCTGTTCATCATGGCGGCCAGCGCATCGATCCAGGCCGCGGTATTCGATGCCCAGAACCGCGTATTCATTTCTACAAAAGCGTCCCAGCTGCCGATATCGGGCGCGGCTTCCTCTACCTGATGTCCCAGCGCAATAAGCTGTCCAATAGTCTGTTCCAGCGCGGCAACCACTTCCAGTTCGCTGCGCTGGCCATTTAAAGGATGCGTCATCACGCCGATTTTGAGCTTGCCCGGCTCCTGCGCGGCGCACTCCCTCAGCGTCTGATGCGCAGCGGCAATGATAAAAGGATCGCCGGGCGTATTGCCCTGCACGGCATCCAGCAGAGCCGCGCTGTCGCGCACCGTACGGCTGACGAAGCCATGCACGGCGAGGCCCGACCAGACTTCATCCACTTCCGGGCCCATACTGATGCGGCCACGGCTGGGCTTCAGGCCGAACAGCCCGTTGACTGCAGCCGGTACGCGGATCGAGCCGCCGCCGTCGGTGGCATGGGCGGCGGGCACCATTCCTGACGCCACCGCCGCCGCAGAGCCGCCGCTCGATCCCCCGGCGCTGTAGCGCTTATTCCAGGGATTACGGGTGCCGCCGTTAAAGCTGGGTTCCGTGGTGGTGCTGGTGGCCAGCTCCGGCGTGGTGGTTCGGCCCAGCAGTACCAGCCCAGCCTGGCGCATTTTTTGCGTGAGGACAGAATCCTGCGCGGACACGTACCCCGCCGCCAGCCGACTCCCCAGCTCATTACGGCGGCCGCTAACGGACACGCCGAGATCCTTCACCAGCATCGGCACGCCGTATAACGGGCCTTGCAGATTGCTGTGCTCATCCTGCCAGAGTTCAATCACGGCGCTGACCTCGCCGTTCACTTTTTCTATGGCTTTATTCGCCGCCTCTTTGACCTCTTCAGGCCTGACTTCGCCCTGGGTAATCAGCGCTGCGAGGCCCACAGCGTCGCAAGATGTATAGTCTGAAAGATTCATAAAAATCCGATTCGTGGCTGAGAAGACGGCAACACCCTGAAGGTGTATACTGGTTAGTATCTTGTGATACCGATTGGTATCGTATAATACTATCCAGTATCGTTGCAATGAGGAAATATGCCCAGACTCTCACAGCCACGCCTTCCCCCGCGCGATCGCCTGCTCCAGGCGGCGGAAACGCTTTTTTATCAGGACGGCATCACTCGCGTGACCGTGGACGCTATTGCCGAAAAAGCGCAGTCCACCAAGATGACGCTTTATCGGCATTTTGCTTCCAAAGAAGCGCTGGTGCTGGAATGGATACAGCTACTGGTTGAGGATTACAGTCAGGTATTCGATCGGCTTGCCGAACGGTTTCCGGACGACTCCGCCGCCCAGATTATGGGGTTCGGGCGGTTCCTGGCAGATAATCTTACCGGCACGCTGCAGCGGGGCTGCCCGTTTACCAATACCCTGGCGGAAACCACCGGGCAATTCGCGGAGGTCAGAGCGCTTATTTTTGCCCACAAGCAGCGACAGTTTCAGCGGCTGGCGGCCTTGTGTCGCCAGGCAGGTGCGGGCGAGCCAGAGGCGCTGGCAAAAGAGATTACGCTGCTGCTGGAAGGTTTGCAGGTGGTCGCCCAGAACGGCGGATTTGAGGATCCGGCGGGCTTTGTGCTTGAACAATTAGCTATAAAGCTGGATGGCCTGACGGCCAAAAATCCGCGCTGACAGCTCGTCCCCGGTAAAGCCGGGGCTCGGGCGACCAGCTCCGTCGGCATGTTTACCGACGCTGGTTCGCCAGCACAGGCCGCCCGACTGCGTTTGGCAGGCGTTAAGCCGGTACGCCAGCCTGCCAGACCGCGCTTAAATCCTGGCCAGACCGTTGTATAAGGTCATCAGAAAGGCTTCTTTACAACGCATTTGCGCCCGTTGTTGCTCGCTCATTTATTAACACGTCATCCGCAAATAAATAGCATAAATACAGAAGGTTAACCTGATTCCACGCGTTGCTGTTTCGTTAACTTTTTTCACGCCTCCACGCCTGTCATTTTTTTCTTGATTGAACGTTCAATATAAAAAGTCTATAATCTCTCTTATTCAATAGCTGAAACCGATTAAGCGATGCCAAAAGTTGGAATGAAAGCCATCCGCCAGGCGCAGTTAATTCATGCGACGCTGACGGTGATAGACCGGGTCGGCCTGGCCGATGCCAGCCTGGCGCTGATAGCCAGAGAGGCGGGCGTCTCCACGGGGATCGTCAGCCACTACTTCGGCGATAAAAACGGCCTGCTGGATGCCTGTATGCGTCAGATCTTGCTGGATCTCTACAGGGCGGTCGAGCATCACCGCAGCGTCGCGGCCGACGATCCGCAGGCGCAGATCCGCGCGATTATCGATGGCAACTTCGACGATTCGCAGATTGCCGGGCCGGTGCTGAAAACCTGGCTGGCGTTCTGGAGCAGCAGCCTGCATCAGCCCGATTTGCAGCGTTTGCAGCGAATCAACGACCGGCGACTGCATTCCAACCTGACGGCGCAGTTCGCCAGAGCGCTGCCGATAGATGCGGCGCGGGCGGCGGGCGCCAGCATGGCGGCGCTGATCGACGGCCTGTGGCTGCGCATGACGCTGGCGCCCCAGCCGATGGCGCAGGGCCTGCTCGATGCGCGTCAGCTTTGCTATCAAAATCTTGCGCTGTGGCTTTCCGGCCCGGCAACCTAACCCTTAAAGGAGGAGACATGGCCGATATGCAACGCCGTGGACTTTACATCAATGGCCGCGAAGAAGCGGGTCAAGGCGAAACATTCACCACCATCAACCCCGCTAATGGCGAAGTGCTGGCGGAAATCACCTCGGCCAGCCAGCAGGATATCGATCGCGCGGTCGCCTCCGCCGAAGCCGGTCAGCGTATCTGGCGTAGCTATACGCCGGTTGAACGTAGCCGCGTACTGTTAAAAGCCGTGGCGCTCTTGCGCGAGCGCAACGATGAGCTGGCCGCGCTGGAAACGGCCGACACCGGTAAACCGCTGAGCGAAACGGAAGCGGTGGACATCGTAACCGGCGCGGACGTGCTGGAATACTACGCGGGCCTGGCCGTAGCGGTCGAAGGCGAATCCATCCCGCTGCGCGACAGCGCGCTGGTCTACACACGCCGCGAGCCGCTGGGCGTTTGCGCCGGTATCGGCGCCTGGAACTATCCGATTCAGATCGCCATGTGGAAAAGCGCGCCCGCGCTGGCTACCGGCAACGCCATGATTTTCAAACCCAGCGAAGTCACGCCGCTTACCGCGCTGGAGCTGGCAAAAATCTTCACCGAGGCTGGTCTGCCGGACGGCGTCTTTAACGTGGTGCAGGGCGCCGGAAGCGTCGGCCAGGGCCTGAGCCAGCATCCGAAAATTGCCAAAGTCTCCTTTACCGGCGAAGTCAACACCGGCAAACGCGTAATGGCGGATGCGGCGCTGGCTAACCTTAAGTCGGTCACGATGGAGCTGGGCGGTAAATCGCCGCTGATTATCTTTGAAGACGCCGAGCTGGAACGTGCTGTAGACGGTGCCATGATGGCCAACTTCTACAGCACCGGCCAGGTCTGCACCAACGGCACGCGCGTGTTTATTCATCGCTCTTTAAAGGCGGAGTTTGAAAAGCGTCTGCTGGAAAAAATGCGCGGCATCAAGTGCGGCGATCCCACTAAGCCGGAAACCAACTTCGGCCCGCTGGTCAGCGAAGAGCACTGCCAGAAAGTGGTTAGCTATATGGAAATCGGCAAGCAGGAAGGCGCGCGGGTGCTGGCAGGCGGTTCCCGTCTCACCGAAGGCGACATGGCGAAAGGCTGTTACGTGGAGCCTACCGTCTTCACCGACTGCACCGACGAAATGCGTATCGTGCAGGAAGAGATCTTCGGGCCGGTTATGAGCGTGCTGGTTTTTGATGACGAGCAGGAAGTTATCGATCGCGCCAACAACACCGAATACGGCCTGGCCGCGGGCGTGTTCACCACCTCGTTGAATCGCGCGCACCGCGTTATTCATCAGCTGGAAGCGGGCATCTGCTGGGTGAACAGCTGGGGCGAATCGCCTGCGCCAATGCCGGTCGGCGGCTATAAGCAGTCCGGCGTGGGGCGTGAGAACGGTCTGGAAACGCTCCATCACTATACCCGCACCAAATCCGTACTGATTGAAATGGGCGACTATCCGTCCGCGTTTTGATGGCGGTTTTGCGCTTATAACACTTTTTTGCTGCGGCGCAGGCCGCAGCGTTTTGGAGGTTTAATGCAGAAATTTGACTATATCATTATCGGCGCCGGCTCGGCTGGCAACGTCCTGGCCACGCGACTGACTGAGGATGCTGACGTATCGGTACTTTTACTGGAAGCAGGCGGCAAGGATCACCGCTGGGATTTCCGTACCCAAATGCCAGCCGCTTTGGCTTATCCGCTGCAGGGAAAACGCTATAACTGGGCTTATGAAACCGATCCTGAGCCGAAAATGAATAACCGCCGTATGGAGTGTGGACGCGGGAAAGGGCTTGGCGGCTCCTCACTGATCAACGGCATGTGCTATGTGCGCGGCAACGCGATGGATTATGACAACTGGGCCAGCAAAAAGGGCCTGGAGAACTGGTCATATCTGAACTGCCTGCCTTATTTCCGCAAGGCGGAGAAGCGCGATATCGGTGAAAACGATTACCACGGCGGCGATGGCTACCTGAGCGTCACCACGCCGAAAAAAGGCAATAATCCGCTGTTCCGCGCCTTTATCGATGCGGCGGTGCAGGCCGGCCATCATGAAACCGACGATATGAACGGCTACCGTCAGGACGGCTTCGGCCCGATGGATCGCACCGTTACGCCGCAGGGCCGTCGCTCCAGCACCGCGCGCGGCTATCTGGACGTGGCGAAGCAGCGTTCAAACCTGACGATTGTTACCCATGCGCAGACCGACCGTATTCTGTTTGAGGGCAAAACCGCCGTCGGCGTTTGCTGGCTGCGCAACGGCAAACAAGAGCAGGCTACCGCCACGCGTGAAGTGCTGCTGTGCGCGGGCGCTATCGCCTCGCCGCAGATCCTGCAGCGTTCCGGCGTCGGCCCGGAAGAGTGGCTGCGCGAGCTGGATATCCCGGTTGTTCACGCGCTGCCGGGCGTAGGCCGCAACCTGCAGGATCATCTGGAAGTTTATATGCAGTTCCGCTGCAAAAAGCCGGTCAGCCTCTATCCGTCGCTGCACTGGTGGAACCAGCCGGCAATTGGCGCGGAATGGCTGTTCAGCGGCACGGGTATCGGCGCCAGCAACCAGTTTGAAGCGGGCGGCTTTATCCGCAGCGACGACAAGCCGGACTGGCCGGATCTGCAGTATCACTTCCTGCCGGTCGCCATTAACTACAACGGCAGCAGCCCGGTGAAAGAGCACGGCTTCCAGGCGCACGTTGGCCCGATGCGCTCGATGAGCCGTGGTCGCGTCAGGCTGACCTCAAAACACCCTTACGCCGCGCCGTCGATCTTCTTTAACTACATGTCGGAAGATCGCGACTGGGAAGAGTTCCGCAGCGCGGTGCGCCACACGCGTGAAATCATGCGTCAGCCCGCGCTGGCTGAATACTGCGGCGAAGAGATCCAGCCGGGCGCGTCGGTGCAGACCGACGAGCAGATTGACGCCTTTATCCGCGATCATGCCGAAACGGCCTATCACCCTTGCGGCAGCTGCGCAATGGGCAATGACGAGATGGCGGTAGTGGATGCGGAAGGCCGCGTGCACGGGATGCAGAAGCTGCGCGTGGTGGATGCTTCGATTATGCCGCAGATCACCACCGGCAACCTGAATGCGCCCACCGTGATGATCGCCGAGAAAATGGCCGATCTGATCCGGGGCCGTACCCCGCTGGCCGCTTCCAAAGCGGATTACTATCGCCTGGCGCGCGAAAAAGCCGAGGCGGAGCAGGCGCAGGAAGAAGGCGTGGCCTGATAGCTGCCGCGTCCCGAAAGCTGGCAAACCAGCCTGCGGGGCGCTGTCTGCCGTACCTTAATAAAAATGCACGTAACGGCTATGCAGCCCGTTGCGTGCATTTTTGTATCAGCCAGGCTTCCGCAAAATTGCCTGATTGCCTGATTGCCTGATTGCCTGATTGCCTGATTGCCTGATTGCCTGCCTGAACGCCTGACGGCCCTGAACACGTAGCTGTTTGCACGGCCTTACTCTCCGCTTTCCATCATAGAACCAGACGACCGCCGCGCTGCGTGCTTTCTGGTCGTGGTTGGTTATCCTGTCTATAGTGTGCTCCATGCAGGCCTTTTCTTCTTATATCGGCAACGTTCTCCTGTACTGGCGGACAGAGCCGTAACGTTAGCGAAGGCAGCCCCTGAAACTTCTTTGACCGGGACAGCGCATGGCTGAGCGACATATTGTAATTATTGGCGGCGGCTTTACCGGCACAACGCTGGCTATCCATCTTGCCCGCCTGGGCGAGGCGGGCTTAGCGGTAACGGTGATTGAACCGCGCGCGCAGCCGGGACAGGGTGTCGCTTACAGCACCCCGGATCCGGCGCACCGTATTAATGTCCCCGCCGCCCGAATGCAGCTCTCCGCAGCGGAAGAAGGGGATTTTGCGCGCTGGTATCAGCAGTCCGGCGCTGACCGACAGGATCCTGCCGCTCACTGGCATGACGGCAAAGTCTATCCGCAGCGTGGCTGGTTCGGCGCTTACGTGGCGGACCAGTTTCGCCTGGCGGCCCAATCCTGCGTCAGGCTGACGCACTGTCAGGACCGGGCCGTGGCGCTGCGTGACGGACTGGTTACTACGGCTTCCGGCAAAACATTTCGGGCGGATGAGGTGGTGCTGGCCATCAGCCATCCGCCGCCCGCCGTGCCGCAAAGCGTACAGCAGGCGCTGGGCGGGCATCCGGGGCTGATCGCCAATCCCTGGCATCCGCAGGCGCTGGCAGCGGTCGGCGTAAACGAGCGGGTGGTCATTATGGGCACGGGCCTGACCATGGCCGATATGGTCGCTTCGCTTGCCGCGCGGGGGCACCGTGGCCCGGTCACGGCCTTTTCAAGGCGGGGCCAGCTGCCGCGCGACAACGTCAGCGGCGACTATGCGCCCCGATTGCTTGATTATCGGCAGGCGCCCGCCACCGCGCGCGGCTGGCTGCGGCGGGTGCGTCAGGAAGTGGCTCAGGCTGCGGCAGAAGGCCAGCCCTGGCAGCTGGTGCTGGACGACATTCGCGCGCACGCGCAGCAGATCTGGCAGCAATTGCCGCTAAGGGAGCAGCGCCGCTTTCTGCGTCATTTACGATCCTGGTGGGATGTGCATCGCTACCGCATTGCGCCGCAGGTCAGCCAGGCCTTGCAAACCTGGCAACGCAGCGGCCAGCTGCGCGTGTTGGCAGCAAGGCTGGCCGGGGTTGGGGCGCAGGGAGAACAAATCGCGCTGAGGCTGGGGCCGCGCAAAGGCGCGGAAGTCTGTCTTATCGCAGACAAACTGATCGTCACCACCGGCCCGGCACATAATGCGCTGCTGACCAGCGACAGGCTGCTTAGCCAGCTGGCGGAAGAGGGCATAATCCAGGCCGATCCGCTGGCGCTGGGCATCCTGGTCGACGCGCAGTCGCGCACCCTGAATCGTCAGGGCACGGCCAATGCGCACCTGCACGTGGTCGGGCCAGCGGCGCGCGGACGCTTTGGCGAACTGATGGGCCTGCCGCAGGTGGCGGAACATGCCGAAGCGGTGGCCCGTCAGCTGGTTGGTGCCGCGCCGTTAACGCCGTGACGGGGCTGCGTTTCGCCGTCGCGGGCTGAACGGAAGGCACCGTTAACGCTGTTCCACTCGCGGCTGCGCTTTACCGTCACGGGCTTAGCGAGAGGCACCGACCGCATGGCTGCTACATGCGCACGCGGCGGGAAAGCGCCACCACCAGCAGCATCAGCACCGTAACCATGATAAAGGCTATCGGCAGCGAGCTAAGGTGAGCGACAAAGCCAATGGTGGCAGGCCCGGCCAGCACGCCGATATAGCCCAGCGTGGTGACGGCCGGGACGGCGGCGGCCTGCGGCATGCTTTTTTGCCTGCCGATAGCGGTGAACATCACCGGCACGATATTGGCGCAGCCGATGCCGATCAGCATATAGCCCACCAGCGCAACGTGCCAGGAGGGGACGATCACCGGCAGCGCCAGCCCGACGGCGGCGGTCAGCGCGCCCAGGATCACCACTTTTTCGCGGCCGAAACGCGCCACGATGCGGTCGCCGGTCAGCCTGCCCACGGTCATCGCGGTAGCAAAGCAGGCAAAGCCTAAGCCGCCCAGCGTATCCGGCATATCGCGGTGTTCGGTCAGGAATACCGCACTCCAGTCCAGCACCGTGCCTTCTGCCAGGAACACGGCAAAACAGATCGCGCCAATGGTCAGCACGGCGCCGTGCGGCAGGGCGAAGGCCGGGCCTTCCGGCGGGTTAGCGTAGGTCAGCAGGCCGCGAAAGCTGTAACCCAGCAGCAGCAGCGAAACCACGGCGGCCGCCAGGCTGGCGGCAAAGGGCGACAGTCCACTCGCCATCAGGCCGCTGACCGCACCCGCGCCCGCAATGCCGCCCAGGCTGTAAAAGCCGTGGAAGCCGGACATCATCGGCTTAGGCGCCGCTTTTTCCACCAGGATCGCCTGCACGTTCATCGCGCAGTCGGTGGTGCCCACGCCCATGCCGAACACCAGCAGCGCCAGCGCCAGCAGTACAGGGCTGGGGATCACCGAGAGCAAGGGCAGCATCAGGCAGAAGGCCAGCGTGGCAACGGTCATCACCGCCCGGCAGCCAAAACGCGTGGTGAGATGGCCTGTCAGCGGCATCGCCACCAGCGCCCCCACGCCCAGGCAGAGCAGCAGCATTCCCAGCGTGCCGTCGTTGACGCCGGTATTCATTTTGGCGAAGGGCACCAGCGCGGACCAGCCAGCGGTGGCGAAACCCGCCACAAAAAACATGGCTCGCGTGGCGTTCTGCTCGCGTCTTGCGGGCGTTTCTGCGGCGGACTGGTGCAGCGTGTCGACATGGTCAGGCATGAGCGGTGATACTCCGGGTTAAATTAAGCGTCAGTTTAAGATAGACAAAATTTGCGAGTGCAGGCGAGGGCAGCCGCTGGCGATAACCGGGCCGCCCTGTTCAGGCCGTCCGCCATCCGGGGTAGTCACTACGCCGCCTGCCAGCTCAATCAGCGGGATCAGCGCCACAATGTCATAAGGCTGAAGGGCGAACTCAACGCAAACATCGATTTTTCCGGCGGCCAGCATCGCCATGGCATAACATTCGCCGCCGTAACGGGTCATCAGCACGGCCTTATCCAGCGCGTCAAACTTCAACGACGTTTGCCCCAGCGATTCCGGCGAGGTGGTATGTAAAATAGCCTGATCCAGCGAGGTATCCCGGCGGGTTTGCAGGCGAACTTTGCCATAAGGGCCTTCAGCCCATGACTGCGAGCCGTCGGCATAAAAGCGTTCGCCGGTAAAGGGCTGGCTCATCATTCCCATCACCGCGCGGTCGTGATGCAGCAGGCCGATTAACGTGCCCCATACCGGCAAACCACAAAGAAAAGGCCGCGTGCCGTCTATGGGATCCAGCACCCAACAAGGCGCGCGCTCGTCGCCCGCTTTGAGGCCAAATTCTTCACCCATCACGGCATGCGTGGGATAGCGCTGCGCGATAAGATCCCGCATGGCTTTTTCCGCTTCGCGATCGGCAAGGGTAACCGGGTCGAAACGAAAACCCTCTTTAGGTTTAGTGCTGATGGCAAGGTTTTCACTGCTGCGAAAGCGCGGCAGCGTTTGCTGGTCGGCTGCGTCGGCCAGTTCATGCAGAAAAGCGATATCAGGAAGCTTCATGCGGCGACTCCTTCGGGACGAGGGAAAGTTGACAACCTCTGAACGGATGATAGTGTATGCCGTATTGTGCGTTTTTTAAAGCTCGTTTAAGAGGTTTTATGCTCGATTATGCAGCTTTCCCGCAACAGCGGCAGTCCCTGATCCGCCAGGAGTTGCAAGAGAAGGGACGGGTAGTCTGCGCGACGCTGGCCGAACAGCTGGGCGTTTCCGAACATACCGTACGCCGGGATCTGCAGGAGCTGGCGCGCGAAGGGATTTGCAAAAAGGTGTATGGCGGCGCGGTCAGCGTGCTTGCCTCGCAGGGCGATCTGCTGGCGAGGACGGAAAAAAACGGTGCGGAAAAAGCGCGTCTGGGGCTGGCGTGTAGCCGTCTGGTTAAGCCGCAAAGCGTGATATTTATCGACGCAGGCTCTACCAACCTGGCTTTTGCCCGCGCGCTGCCGCCGGAAATGGCGCTGACGGTGGTCACCCATTCGCCCATTATCGCGGTGGAGCTGATGAAGCTGCCGCGCTGCGAGACGATCGTTATCGGCGGTCGGCTGCACACGGCAACGGGCGGCAGCCTGGGCATCACCGCCTTCTCCCAGATCCGCGACATTCGTTTCGACCAGCTTTTTTTGGGCGGCTGTGCGCTGGACAGCGAAGAGGGCTTAACGGGATTTGATTATGAAGACGTGGAGTTTAAAAAAGCGCTAACGGGCCGCAGCGATGAGATTATCGTCGCCATGACCAGGGAAAAAATTCCCGGCGTAGCGCGTTATACCGTGGTGGCCTGCGAGGCGCTTACGCAGCTGGTGGTCGAGGCGGATCTGCCGGCGGATACGCTGGCGGCCTTCAGGGAAAAAAATATCGCACTGGTGCATCCGTAGCTTGCCTGAGCATCCGAAGCAGCCCCTATGGCGTTCGCCTTCTTACCCGGGCGGGCAGATAAATGTGCGGCGTTTCCGTCAGCTTGCCGTCAATCAGGCCGGTCAGCGTTTCAAAACAGCGCCAGGCCAGCTGGCGGTTATCCTGCATCACGGTATCGATTTTTACCGACAGCGCGTCGTAAAGGTAGTGATCGTCAAAGCTGCACAGCCTGACGGGCGCCGACAGTAAATGATGCTGGCTCAGGTAGCGCAGCACCCCTTCCTGCAGCCCGCACGCGGCGCAGAACAGCGCCTGCGGCACGCGGCCCAGCCGCATAACCAGCTCGGCAAACATCTCGTAGCCCGAGCTGGCGTTGTAATGGCCGTGCAGGATCCATTCCGGTTGCACCGCCAGACCGGCCTGTTCCAGCCCCTGACGAAAACCGGCCAGGCGATCGCGCGTCGGCGAAATGCGCGGCTGGCCGCCAAAAAAGTAAAATTCCTCAACTTCCCTGGCGATCGGCTCGACCAGCGTCGCCGTGGAGATAATCGACTCAGAGATCACCAGCGGTAGCGTGGAGTCGCCCAGATGACGGTCAAACAGCAGCACCGGCAGCTGGCGGCTGAGCTGCTGATACTCGCTGTCGTTCAGCTGGCTGGAGGCGACGATCAGCCCGTCGACCTGACGCTGGATCAGATTGTTGACCGCCAGCGTTTCCTGGCTGCTGTTTTCGTCGGTGCAGGCGATTAAGAGCTGTAAACCGGCGTCGCGGCACAGCGTTTCCAGCGCGTGAGAAAAGGTGGCGAAGCCGTGGTTGGTCATTTCCGGCACCACCAGCCCGATGGTATGGCTGCGCGAGTTGTTCAGCGCCCGCGCGTGAATACTGGGCTGATAGTGCGTCATCTGCGCGATCTCCATCACCCGCTGGCGGGTCGCTTCGGCCACGCGCAGCTCTTTGCCACGGCCGTTCAGCACCAGGCTGGCGGTGGATTTGGACACGCCAGCCAGGCTGGCGATATCGTTGATGGTCACGCGTTTCGGCTTATTCACAGGCATTCGTATCAGGGGAGTCAGCGCATTATACTACCATGCCTGAACGGAGTTGCCAGTAATCGACGGTCAGGCTGGCTTCGCCTTGCCACACCACTTCCGGCACGGCATTCGGGAAATAGCGCGCCGACATCACACCTTCGCCGTCGTTGATAAAAATCTCAATGCTGGAGCGATCGCAGAGAATTTGCAGGTGAGAAACCGCGCCCGTCCAGTAGCGATGTTCTGTCTCGCCGCTGCGCAGATTGCGGCGGCTCAGCGTCAGGCCGTCCTCGTTGCAGACCAGCGTCAGCGCCTCGCCGAAGCAGGCCGACCAGCTACCCCTCGAACCAATAACCAGCTCGGCGCGTTCAACCGGCAGCGTCGGCAAAGAGGCGGCCCGCTGCTGATAGCGCGACCGCTGCTGGCGCAGCTGCTGTAACTCGCGCGCCGGACGCTGCATCAGCCGATCCTGCTCCAGCGTCAGCTCGCGCGGGCAGGTCATAATATGTATCCAGCCGCGGGCTACGGTCGGCTGCAACAGTTCTTCGGCGTCCGGCACGCCCATCCAGCCGATAAGCACTCTGCGCCCGTCATCGCTGAGCGTGGTTTGCGGCGCATAAAATTCAAAGCCGTGGTCCAGCTCGCAGAACTCGCCGTGCGGGAAGCGGGCCGCCGCGTAATCCAGCCTGCCGATAAAATAGCCGCTCTGGTGGGCGTTGAGCCATTTTCTCTGCTGCGCGGGCAGGCCCTGCGGGCAAACCAGCAGCACATCACGATCGCCCAGCGCGAACAGGTCAGGGCATTCCCACATATAGCCAAAGTCGCCCAGGCCATTAAGCTGCGATCCGGCAATTTCACCCAGCAGCGTCCATTCATGCAGCGATTCGCTGCGATAAAGCAGCACTTTCCCTTGTTCTTTCAGATCCTGTGCGCCGAGCACCATATACCAGCTATCCTGATGGTGCCAGACTTTCGGGTCGCGCACGTGGCCGGTGTAGCCCGGCGGCAGCCCGATAACCGGGCCGGTTTTGGTCACATCGCCCGCATCGTTCACCGTCGCCATGCACTGCCAGGCGGTGCGGCCCCCGGCAAATTTCACGTTGCCGGTATAAAACAGGGTCAGCGTGCCGTCGTGATCGACAGCCGAACCGGAATAGCAGCCGTGGCTTTCATACGTTTCGGCCGGGATCAGCGCCAGCGGCTCATGCTGCCAGTCCAGCAGGTTAGCCGAGCGCCAGTGGCCCCAATATTTGGCGCCGTGCGCGCAGGCCAGCGGATTCCACTGATAAAAAAGATGCCATTCACCCTGAAACTGAATAAAGCCGTTGGGATCGTTCATCAGGCCGGTCTGCGGCGAAAGGTGCCAGGCGGGACGATGCGGATCTTCGCTGGCGTTCCTGTTCATCACCGCCTTAAGCGCGCGATTGATCAGCTGTGCTTCGCTCATGCTTTGTCCTCAACGTTGTATTTCAGCAGCAGGGAAAGAATAAAAGCGGTGCCGAAGGCCAGCGCCATGCCGATGATATAAGAAACCAGCGAGCTGGCCTGCACGATAGCCATGCCAGGCAGCGCGGTCAGGCCGACGGCGGTCATGCCCACGTGCATCAGCACCACAAAAGCGCCGCCGACCGCGCCGCCGACGATCCCGGCGATAAAGGGCTTCATAAAGCGCAGGTTCACGCCAAAAATAGCCGCTTCCGTAATGCCTAACAGCCCGGAGAGCGCGGAGGGAAGCACGATGCTGCGGATCTTCACGTCGCGGGTTTTAAACCAAACGGCCAGACAGGCGCCCGCCTGCGCGATGTTAGCCATCGACCAGATCGGCAGCAAAAAGTTGACGCCGATGGCGGGATTGCCCAACAGGCCCGCTTCGATAGCGTGGAAGCTGTGATGCACGCCGGAAATAACAATCACTGAGTAAAGCCCGCCGAACAGCAGCCCGGCCAGCCAGCCCGCGTGGGCGATCAGCGTGCTCAGCACCAGCGAAATGCCGTCGCCCAGCGCGCGGCCTGCCGGGCCAATCACCAGCATGGCGACGAAACCGGCGATAATCACCGTTAAAAACGGCGTCAGGATAATATCCAGCGCGTTGGGAATGATTTTCCGCAGCCGCTTCTCAACCAGGCTCATAAACCATACCGCCAGCAGCACCGGGAACACCGTGCCCTGATAACCGACCATCGCGATATCCAGGCCAAAGAAGTTCATGGTCTGTACGCCACCCGCCACGCCCCAGGCGTTGGTCAGCGCCGGATGGGTGAGGATGCCGCCGAGCGTCGCGCCCAGGTAAGGGTTGCCGCCGAATTCGCGGGCGGCGGTAAAGCCAATCAGGATCGGCAAAATAATAAACGCGGCGGAGCTGAACATATCCAGCATAATGAACAGCGCGCTGCCTGCATCGACCCAGCCGTAGGTTTTCATCATGCCGAGCAGGCCCATCAGCACGCCGGAGGCGACAATGGCCGGGATAATCGGTACAAAAATATTGGAAAGCAGCCGCGCGATGCGCTGGGCGGGATTGAGCTTGCGGGCCGCGACGGAAGCCGCCTCGCTTTTGCTTGATTCGCCAATCCCGGCGGTCTGGATAAAGGCGGCGTGCACCTTATTCACAATGCCGCTGCCGAAAATCACCTGCATCTGTCCGGCGTTCTGGAAGCAGCCTTTTACGCCTTCCAGCTCGCCGATCACTTTTTTATCCGCCAGGCTGTCGTCTACCAGCACCAGCCTTAAGCGGGTGGCGCAGTGGGCGGCAGAAGCGATGTTTTCCCGGCCGCCGAGCAGCGGCAGCAGCTGGCGGGCAATCTGTTCAAAATTCATGTGTTTCCCCTGAAAGTGGTCGATCAGAACCAGGTTTCCATCTGGACGCCGAAGTTCCATTCACCGCCGGCGGTAAAGCCGCTGGTACCAAAAGCGTCGTCGCTGGCGTAGCGATCTAACGCGTTATCCCAGTCCATCCAGCTGGCAAAGAAGCGAATTTCCGGACGGCTGAGGAAGTTGCCGATATCGCCAGGCTTAAAGGTGGGCGCAAAAGTCAGCTTGTAGAAGCCGCCGCTGACGTTCTGACGGCTTTTGAATCCCTGAGGATCGAGATCCATGTACTGATAGCTGCCCTCGTAAGCCAGCATAAAGTTTTCATTGATGCTCTGAAGCAGGCGGGCGTTAGCGGTCACCCAGCGGTAGCTGTCGCCGGCAACGTAGCGATCTTTGCTCTGCTGCGCGAGCAGGGCCGGGGCCAGGCTCCAGGTTTGGTTTAGCGGGGTCATGCCGTAAGAGGCCAGACGCCAGGTGCTGGCGCTGTCGGTCAGGTTGCCGTCGGAGCCGATGCCTTTTACCTCGGCGCCTAAGCCGTGCCCGTAAAGCAGCGCCGTTTTCGACTGGCCGTCGCGCAGGCCGTAAAAGCTGTCGCCGTGCCAGGCGAGCATGGCGTGAACGCCGCTGTCGCCTGCGTTATCGCTACGCACGGCGGTGTTGACGCGCTCATCGTTATCTTTGGCGCGCAGGCCGCTGAGCATAAACTGCAGCGGCCCGCTGAAAGTGTTGGCGGTCACAATGTAGTTCTGAATGGTGTTATCGATAGTTTCGATATCGCCAAAGTTGCGGCCGTAGACGGAAAGGTTGCTTTTCACGCCGTCCGCCCAGCGCACGTCATAAATCCCGCCGCCCGTTCCGGCCAGAAACACCACGTCAGAATCCAGCCAGTGAATATCGAAATTGTCGCGATCGAAGCGTTTCCCGGCCCACAGCGTGCTGTCAGCAAACATGCCTTTAAAGGTCGGCAGGCTGCCCAGTTCAACAAAGGCCTGGCGGATATTGAGATCGCTGCTGTCCGCCGTCCAGTCGTTATAGTCGCTCTGGCCGTCCGCCAGCATGACCTTAAAGCGGGTGGTCGCGCCGTTAGCCAGCTGCGTTTTGTGCTCCATGTTAATTTCAACATAGGTGTTGTTTTCGTTGCCCAGACGGCCGACCGCGCCGCCGGTTTCGCCTGCTGGCGTCAGGTAAGGGCCGCTTTTGGTCGAAGAAGCTGAATCGTTCATAATCAGGCCGGAGCGGGCATAGGCATGAAACTCGAAGCCGTCCGCCAGCGTTTTCTCCGCCGGTCTGACCGCCTGGGGCTGGTCGGCAGGCGACGGCGCAACCGGCGGCTGCGGGCCAGCTACGACGGCAGGCGCCTGCGCCGAGCCTTGACGAATAGCGGGTGGGGTCTGAGGCGTGTGCGCATCGGATGCCGTCGCGGGAATGGCGGCTGCCGGAGCGGTCTGCGCCAGACGCTGTTCGGCCAGGCGGGCGCGGCGTTCAGCCTCATCGGCACGCCGCTCCGCTTTTTGCAGCCTCGCCTCCAGTTGGTTAAGGCGTCGTTCAACGGCGCTGAGATCGCTGTCGGCCTGGCTTGTTTGAGGAAGAAACAGCGCTGCCGTGACCGCCAGCGCAACAGGGTTTATTTTTAACATCCGCCATTCTCCAGAGAATTTACCGTTTAGCTAAACCGGTTCGATGAGGAGAGTAGAGAACAGCGACGAGCGTGACAAAGGATTTTGTTGTTACGATTTCGTTATTGTGACGGGCCTGGCATTTTGCAGCTGGCTCGCATAGGGCAGCGCGGTCATTGCCCCTTTAGCGGTGGTGGCCAGCGCGCCGCACTGCTGAGCCAGCCCGACGGCCGCCTCAAGATCGCGAGGGCGTAAAGGATCCGCTTCGCGCATCAGTCCTGCCAGCAAACCTGCAACAAAAGCGTCGCCTGCGCCCGTGGTATCAACAGGCTGCACCTTCGAGGCGCTAAACCGACGCTGTTCGCCTTCATGCCAGACGATAACGCCTTCTTCGCCCAGGGTAATCAGCAGCAGGGCGGGACGGAAGCGGGCGGTGAACAAGGCCAGCGCGGCCTCGGTTTCCTGCTCGCCGGTCAGCAGCTGTAGCTCATCCAGCGACAGTTTAACCACATCCGCCAGCGCGAAAGCCCGATCGACCACCTGACACATTTCCTGATGGTCGTGCCAGAAATCTTCCCGCAGATTGGGATCGAAGCTGACCCAGCCTCCGGCGGCGTGAATACGCTCAACGGCGGCGAACACCGCGCTGCGTGACGGTTCGGCGCTGAGGGCTATTGAGCAGAAGTGTAGCGCCTGGCCTGCCGCAAAATCGGGCAGGTCGTCCGGCGTTAAGAAAAGATCGGCCGCCGGGCGCACCATAAAAGTGAAGGTTCGTTCGCCCTGATTATCCAGACCCACCACCACGGTAGAGGTACGCTGTTGCGGCAGCTGGCGCATAAAATCCGTGTTAACCTTTTCCTGACGCAGGACGTCCTGCAAAAATGCGCCAAAAGGATCGTCGCCTACGCGGCCGATAAAGCCGCTGTCGCCGCCCAGACGAGCCACGCCTACCGCCACGTTGGCGGGCGCGCCGCCAGGGCACTGTTGCAAATGATTATTTTCCTCCGGCAGCAGATCGACTACCGCATCGCCTAAAACCCAGACTCTGTTCATTACGCCTCCTGTGAATGTAAGCTTAAAGCTAAACCGCTTTAGCGATAATAACAACTGCCCAACCGTCAGAGAGCGGAAATTGGGCAAACGAGGAGAAGCGCTAAAGCAGGCGGCAAGAAGATGGCCGGAGACGAAATCACGTTGTTGGCGGTCGTCTTATTCGTCTGGCAGCAGAATGCTGATGCCTGGTTATGTAGGACGTTTGCGGTCGTGCTGGCTGACAGGCGCCAGGGGATTATGAGCGGGGCGTTGGCGGTCGTCTTCCCTGACGACGCGGGATGATTAGCTGTCGTCATCCCGAATGGAGGACGGATGGCGGCACAGCGGCTCAATAGCCATGGTCATATAAGGGTAGAGCGGCAGGCCGGTAAGCAGCTCGTGCAGCTCGTCATGGCTTTCCACATCGAAAATGCTGACGTTTTTGAACTGGCCGGCCACGCGCCAGATGTGACGCCATTTACCGGAGCGCTGCAGCTGTTGCGCATAGGCTTTTTCCTGCGCTTTGATTTCCGTAACGCGCTCGGCCGGCAGCGAGTCGGGGATAGCAATGGTCATTTCCACTTTAAACAGCATACCTTTTTCTCCTTAATCTCAGTAAATTGCCGGGTATTTTATCCGGCAAAAGGATCAGATATCGGTTTTCTCGCCGTACTCGCAAAGATCCTCAATCAGGCAGGAGCCGCAGCGCGGTTTGCGGGCAATGCAGGTGTAGCGGCCGTGCAGGATCAGCCAGTGGTGACAGTCTACTTTGAACTCTTTTGGCACCACTTTTAGCAGCTTTTCTTCTACCTGCTCAACGTTCTTCCCCGGCGCGAATTTCGTGCGGTTGCAGACGCGAAAGATATGGGTATCCACGGCAATGGTCGGCCAGCCGAAAGCGGTATTCAGCACCACGTTCGCCGTTTTGCGGCCCACGCCCGGCAGCGCTTCCAGCGCCTCGCGGCTTTCCGGCACTTCGCCGCCGTGCTGCTCCAGCAAAATACGGCAGGTTTTAATGACGTTCTCCGCCTTGCTGTTAAACAGGCCGATGGTCTTGATATAGGCTTTGACGCCGTCGACGCCCAGCTCCAGCATGGCGGCGGGCGTATTGGCAACCGGATAGAGCTTTGCGGTTGCCTTGTTAACGCTGACGTCGGTGGCCTGCGCCGAGAGCAGAACGGCAATCAGCAGTTCAAAAGGCGTAGTGAAAACCAGTTCCGTAGTGGGATGCGGATTGTTATCACGCAGCCGCACTAAAATTTGCTGACGTTTATCCTTGTTCACAGCGTGCTCGGTGCTCCTTTCGGCAGGCTGGCTTCTGCCGCCCTGCGGGCCGCACGGGCCTTCATCTTGTTATCAATCAGGTATTTCGCGGCCAGCAGCATTCCCAGGCCGATAAACGCGCCCGGCGGCAGCATCGCCAGCAGCATTGGCGAATCAAAATGCACAACCTGCACGCGCAGCACTTTCGCCCACGGGCCAAGCAGCTGATCGGCGCCGTTGAAAATGGTGCCGTTACCGATGATTTCACGCAGCGAGCCCAGCACGAACATCACGCTGGTGGCGCCCAGGCCAATGGCCATGCCGTCCAGCGCGGCCAGCGGCACGCTGCTGCGCGAGGCGACCGCTTCGGCGCGGCCCACCACGATACAGTTGGTGACGATCAGCGGGATAAAGATGCCTAACGACTGATAAAGCCCGTAGGCATAGGCGTTGATCAGCATCTGCACGCAGCTCACCACGGCAGCGATAATCATCACGTAAATCGGAATACGGATATCGGACGGCACCCAGCGGCGCGAGGCGGAAATCGCGCTGTTGGTGCAGGTCAGCACCAGCGTGGTGGCCAGGCCGAGGCCCAGCGCATTGGTGGCGGTAGAGGTGACCGCCAGCAGCGGACACAGGCCCAGCAGCTGAACCAGCGCCGAGTTATTTTTCCACAGCCCGCCGATCAGCAGGGTTTTGGCTTCACTCATTGGAGTCTCCACAGGTTGGCAGCGAGGCAAGCTGCCCCGGCAACGTTTCAACAAATAGCGTAGTGCGTTTTGTCGCATTCACTACCGCGCGCGGTGTGATGGTGGCGCCGGTAAACTGATCGAAATCGCCGCCGTCTTTTTTCACCGCAAAATGCTTATCATCTTTACCACTCAGCCTGACGCCGCTGAAGCTTTCAATCCAGTTAGAGATGCGCAGCTCTATTTTATCCCCCAGGCCCGGCGTTTCATGGTGTTCCACCACGCGCACGCCCAGTACTTTTCCGTTGAAGTCCGCGCCGACCAGCATCTGAATGGCACCAGAATAACCGTCGGGCGCGGTAGTCTCAACCGCTGCCGCCACCGGCCGGTCATCTTTGCGCGCCAGGTACAGGCGGTGTACACCGCTGCCCAGCGCCGGATTAGTGACGCTGTAACACTCCTGCTGAATCGGATTATTATACAGCTCCGGCGGCACCACCTGATCCAGCAGGCTTTTTTGCTGTAGCGTGGTCTGGTGGTCAATAGTCGGTTTGGTCACGCTGTTGATCACTGCGGTCAGACCGGTAGTGACGGCGGCGAACAGCGCCAGCGTCACGCCATTTTTACGAATCGCATCCAGCATTACTTTTCCTTACGATGGCCGTAAACGCGCGGCTGCGTGTAATAGTCGATCAGCGGCACGGTGATATTCGCCAGCAGCACGGCAAACGCCACGCCGTCAGGATAGCCGCCAAAGCTGCGGATAAGCCACACCAGCAGGCCAATCAGCACGCCGTAAAGCAGGCGGCCTTTATTGGTGGTCGAGGCCGTGACCGGGTCGGTGGCGATAAAAAAGGCGCCGAGCATGGTTGCACCTGAGAAAAGGTGGATCGCAGGCGACACCAGGCTTTCAGGCGAAAAGAACCAGCCGAGCGTGGAGAAGAGCGCCAGCGACAGCAGCATACTGGCCGGGATATGCCAGCGAATGCTGTTGGTGAGCAGCAGAAACAGACCGCCGACCAGATAGCCGATATTTACCCACTGCCAGCCCAGGCCGGCAATAACGCCGCTGTAAATGGGCAGGGCATGCAGCTGCTCCGCGCTGTGTCCGGCGCGCAGGCCGGTTTTAAAGGTATCCAGCGGCGTCGCCTGGCTGACGCCGTCTACGCCGATTTGCAGCTGCTGCATAGTGTGGCCATCAAGCGTCGACCCGTGAAAAATCATCTGCAGCGTGTCCCAGAAGGTGGGCGTGACCGACTGCAAAGCGTCCGGCGGCAGCCAGCTGGTCATCTGCACCGGAAAGGAGATCAGCAGCACCACATAGCCCACCATGGCGGGGTTGAAAGGATTCTGTCCCAGGCCGCCATACAGCTGTTTGGAGATCACCACGGCGAAGAGGGTGCCGATAATTATCACCCACCACGGCGCCAGCGGCGGAATACTGATCGCCAGCAGCAGCGCGGTCAGCAGTGCGGAATTATCGCCCAGCGTTTTGCCTAACGGCTGCTTGCGCAGCTTAAGAATGGCGGCTTCGGCACCGATGCCCGCCGCAGCGGCAATCGCGATTTGAATGAGGGTGCCCCAGCCGAAAAACCAGCACTGAGCCGCGATGCCGGGCAGGGTAGCAACCAGCACCAGCAGCATAATGGTGCTGGTGCTGCGGCGATTATGGGTGTAAGGCGAACTAGCGATGCGAAAAGCCATTTAATCCTCTTGCGTAGAATGCTGCGCCTTACGCGCTTTAACGCGAGCGATGGCCGCCGCCACTGCCGCTTTGCGGGGATCGTCATGTTCTGACGAAGGGATAGTCGTCGCCTGCGCGACCTGTTCCGCCGTTGTGGCCGCCTGGTGCTCTTCGACTCTCTGCTCGATATCGTCCGCAGCGGCTGCTTTCGCGGCCGCCGCTTTCTTCGCTTTGGCGCGGGCAATTGCGGCCTCAACGGCTGCCTTGCGCGGATCGACCTGTGCGGCTTCCGGCTGTTCGCTTACCTGTACGGATTGCTGTTCAGCTGCCTGCAC